>JBMNPP010000256.1:0-2501 GCA_050943675.1 Brooklawnia sp. | reverse complement strand
CGATGAAGAGGTGATGACCAACGAGCGGTTCGGTCAGTTGCCCGATGACGAGAAGGCCCGGATCGAGGCTGCGATGAAGACCCTGCAGGAGCGCCTGCAGAAAGTCATCAGGCAAGTGCAGCAAATGCAGAAAGAGAAGCGACAGCGCATCCGTGACCTGGGCCGCGACATGTGCCACACCACAGTGGTGTCGCTGGTGGACGACCTGCGACGCGAACGTGCCGAACTGCCGGGCGTCCTGGATTGGCTCGACCATTTGCAGGCAGATGTGCTGGAGCACCTGGACGAGTTCCGTCGGGATCCCGAGGCCAGGAGCAATAACCCGTTGGCCGCCGACGCCGGCGAACTGTTCTTCAGCCGCTACGACGTCAATGTGGTGATCGGCGACAGCGATGAGGGCGCCGGCGCACCGATCGTCTCGGAGGATAACCCGACCTACCCGAACCGATCCCACTGGACGTCAAGGTCTTCCTGTTCGGTGACCGCATGCTGCACTACCTGCTACTGGCCTACGACCGCGAATTCGGCGAACTGTTCCGCGTCCCCGCCGACTTCGAGGACGAGATCGCCCGCACCCCGGAAATGGAAGGGCTCTACGCACAACTGATCGCGTCCATCGCCCGCCGCGAGGGGTGGCTGCCGCTCGAGCGTCCTGCCGTGGCGCGGACGATCGAGGAGGCAGCACGCTGGGCCGGCGATGCCGAACGGATCTCAGCACACCTGGAGGACCTGATCGACCTGCTGCACGAATCAGACCACCGGGCGCGCAGCGGCAGCGCCGAGACGATCAGCAGGCACCACATCCAGGGCGCCATCGATGCCCGCCGCCGCCGCTCCGGACGCATCCGCGAGCGCGTCCACGACGCGATCCGCCGCGGCGACCTGCACATCGACACCTCCGGCGAGGCCACCGGCCAAGTGAACGGTTTGTCGGTCAGCCTGTCGGCCGACCAGCCCTTTGCGTTCCCGACCCGGATCACGGCCAACACCCGGATGGGCGACGCCGGTGTGGTCGACATCCAGCGCGAGGTGGCCCTTTCGGGGCCGATCCACTCCAAGGGGGTACTCATCCTGTCATCACTGCTTGCCACCCGGTACTCACCTGAGCGGCCACCGTCGTTGACCGCAACCCTGGTGTTCGAGCAGACCTATGGCGGGGTGGACGGGGACTCGGCCTCCGTGGCCGAACTGTGCGCACTGCTGTCGTCGCTCGGTGGATTCCCGCTGCGGCAATCACTGGCCATCACCGGCGCGATCGACCAGCACGGCCGGGTGCTGCCGATCGGTGCAGTGAACGAGAAGGTCGAGGGATTCTTCGACGTCTGCAGCGCCTGCGGCCTGACCGGGGAACAGGGCGTGGTGATACCGGCCGCCAATGTGCGGCACCTGATGCTGCGGGCCGACGTCATTGAAGCCGTTGAGGCGGGTCGTTTCAGTGTCTACGCGGCAGCGAGCCTGGATGAAGCCCTGGCGATACTGTCCGGGCTCGAACCGGGCACCCCGGACGAGGACGGCGACTACCCCGAGGGCAGCGCGAACAGCCTGGTTGCTGCCCGCCTGGAGCGGCTGTCGGCCCGCCGAATGGATTACCTGCGGCGGGTGGCCGAATTGGAGAAGGCTACCGACACCGCGCCCACGCCCACCGCGCCTGAACCGGATGGACCCGAGCCGCCCGGTCTGCCGCCAGAGCCGCCCGTCCCGCCCACACCGCCACCCCAGGACCAGCCGTGAGCCGCACCGTTCTTCGCGTCGTGCTGGGCAGGCCGTCCCCCGTTGACGCGCGCCGGCTCTTGCAGGAGGCGGCCGCATGCGCCCGGACCCTGGATGCCGAACTGGCCGCGATGTTCGTCCAGGACACCAACCTGCTGCGTTGGGGTTCGCTGCCCTTCGCCCAGGAGATCGGGGTCACCTCCGGTGCGGTACACCGGGCCGACCCGGAGGCCCTGCGGCGCTTCCTGGCCGGGCGCGTCAACCAGACCCGCGCGATCCTCGCCCAAGTCGCAGAGGGCGGCGGACTGGATTGGTCGTTCACCGTGACGCAAGGCGATCTGCTGCGGGAGGCCTATGCGGTGGCGCCCAGCGGCCCAGTGCTGCTTGCCCCACCCCGCACCTTTGCCCAGCACGCCTCCGGCTGGGTCTGGCCCGCTCCCGCGCGGACCACCGTCGCAGTGCTGGCCAGCCCAGACACACCAGCCGGGGACCGGGCCTGGAGCACTGCCGTCAGGTTTGCTGGCGGCCGTGAGGAAGCCGTGACAGGTGCTTCCCTGCGGGACCTGGTCCGTGGCTTCACGCCCCGCCTGCTCGTCGTCCCAATCGGGGTGGTCGACGCAGAACCCGGGCTGCTGAGGAACGTGCTCGCTGCCGCCCGCTGCCCGGTGGTCCTGGTCGGCTAGACCCGGCGAATAGCGTCCCAACTGGGCCGCGCCACCCCAATTTCGTGTTATCCAGGCTGTTTTCTGCCCCTCACCAAACCTTCAGCTATGTGGGCGTGGGGCGGGGCG
>JBMNPP010000255.1:0-2538 GCA_050943675.1 Brooklawnia sp. | reverse complement strand
TCACCATGCTGGAGGCCTACCACAGCTGGGGCGACCACCTCACCATCGCAGAACTGACGAAGAAGATGATCATGGACGCCGCTGACGTGGTGGGGATCCACCAGATCACCCGACCCGACGGCAGGGTCATCGATCTGGACGCCGAATGGAAGTGGCTGCCGATCTACCCGGCCGTCTCCGAGGCGCTCGGCACCGAGGTCGAGGTCGACACTCCCGTCGAAGTGCTGCGCACCCACGCCGAGGCCCACGAGATCCCGTTCGAGGACGACTGGGGCAACGGCAAGCTGGTTCTGGAGCTGTATGAGCACCTGGTCGAGCCAGACCTGATCAACCCGACCTTCGTGTGCGACTTCCCCGAGGTCGCCCAGCCACTGGCCCGGCGGCACCGCAGCGAACCCGGCAAGATCGAGGCCTGGGACCTGATCATCGGCGGGGTCGAGCGGGCCACCGGGTTCAACGAATTGATCGACCCGATCATCCAGCGCGAGATCCTGACCGAGCAGTCGATGGCTGCCGCGGCCGGTGATCCCGAGGCCATGCAACTTGACGAGGACTTCCTGGCTGCGCTCGAGCAGGGTGCCCCGCCGATGGGTGGCATGGGCATGGGCGTCGATCGCCTCATCATGCTGTTCACCGGTGCCGGCATTCGTGAGACGATCCTGTTCCCGCTGCTGCGCCCGGCAGGCGCCTAGCGCCGGGCCATTGCCGTCGAGCCGGACCACCTGGTCCGCAGGCCAAAAGCTTGGCTCCGCCGCAAGACGTTCCGTTACACTGAACCAGAATTCGCGACACGTTTGGGGTGAAGCTCCTTGATCCAGCTGGTCTGCGCCCACGCAGTCGTGGCTGTGCTGGCCCCACTGTTGTTCAAGTATTTCGGCCGCAAGGCCTTCTGGATGCTGGCCCTGGCACCGGCGTCCGCAGCCGTCTGGGCGATCACCCAGTACCGGGCCGTGTTCAGCGGCAACCATCCCGTGCAGCGCTATGAGTGGGTCAGCGACCTGAGCCTCAACGTGGTCTTCCGGCTCGATGTGCTCGGCTGGGTCATGACCCTGATCGTCGGCGGGATCGGGGCATTGATCCTGATCTACTGCTGGGGGTATTTCGGCCGCAAGGCCAGCAACCTGGGCCGTTTCGGCGGGGTCTTCGTCGCCTTCGCCGGGGCCATGTTCGGCCTGGTCACCGCAGACAACACGGTGCTGGTCTACCTGTTCTGGGAACTCACCACCATCTTCAGCTTCCTGCTGATCGGTCACTACCACGAGCGGCAGCCCTCACGAATGGCCGCGATGCAGGCCATCATCGTCACCACCCTGGGCGGGCTGGCCATGCTGGCCGGCATCGTCATCCTCGGGGTCGCACCCGGCGGCTCGTTCGTCCTGTCAGACCTCATCGCCAGCGCCGCGAACGGGACGCTCGGCGTCGGCACCCACCCGGCAATGATCCCGACCGCGGTCGGGCTGGTGGTGCTCGGCGCGATCACCAAGTCGGCGCAGGTGCCCTTCCACTTCTGGCTCCCGGCAGCAATGGCCGCACCAACCCCGGTGTCGGGCTACCTGCATGCTGCCGCCATGGTCAAGGCCGGTGTCTACCTGATTGCGCGGCTCGCCCCCGGATTCGCCGCGACGCCCGGCTGGCAACCCGTCATAGTCATCGTCGGGCTGGCCACAATGATCCTCGGCGGCTACCGCTCGCTGCGGCAATGGGACCTCAAACTCCTGCTCGCCTTCGGCACGGTCTCGCAGCTCGGATTCATCATGGTGCTGGTCGGCTACGGCGACCGCGGCGTGGCATTGGCCGGCCTGGCGATGCTGTGCGCGCACGCGCTGTTCAAGGCCGCCCTGTTCCTGGTGGTCGGTGCCATCGACCACGAAATGGGCACCCGCGACCTGCGTGAACTCTCCGGTCTGGGACGCGCCATGCCGGGCCTGGCGGTTGCGGCGACACTGGCAGCCGCCTCGATGGCCGGCCTGCCCCCACTGCTCGGCTACGTGGCCAAGGAGGGCGCGCTGCATGCCTTCGTGGTGGCCACCGACTGGCCGGTCTTCGTTGGCGTGGTGCTCGGCTCGATCCTGACGATGGGCTACACGCTGCGCTTCCTGTGGGGGGCGTTCGCGAGCAAGCGGGGTGTGGACGAAGCCGGCGAGCACCGACTGGATATCAGGATGCTCGGGCCGATCATGGTGCTCGCGCTCACTGGCCTGGTGGCCGGTATGGTGCCGGGCACCGTCGAGCGCCTGCTCGCACCGCACGCCGACACCTATCCCGGCGAGCCGGGCCACCTGGCCCTGTGGGGTGGCTTCGGGCTGCCGGTGCTGGCAACCGGGTTGATCATTACCGCCGGTGCGCTGCTCTTCTGGCGACGCGACCAGGTGGGCAGGGCGCAGGCCAGGTACTCGGTGGTCAGCGCCGACAGCATCTACCGGCGCAGCATCCGGCGCCTGAACAGCGTGGCAGCCGATGTCACCGCGATGGTGCAGACAGGCTCGCAGCCGACCTTCCTGACGGTGATGCTGCTCACCATGGTCGGGGCGATAGGCC
>JBMNPP010000254.1:0-2541 GCA_050943675.1 Brooklawnia sp. | reverse complement strand
AGATACCCGCCAACCGGGTCGTTTCACTACTTGCGCTGCTGCTAGCCGCCCGGCGCTGAGGCCGGGAGCATCAGGCCTGTTCCGGCTTGCCGAGTTCGGGAAGTGCAGGGTCGGCAGCGAAGTTGTCGGTGGCCAGGCCCGCGTCCACCAGCACCCCAAGGATGTAGTCGGCTGCTGCCTGCCTGGGCTCGCGACCATCAGGCAGCAGCGGCTCGGCAGCGAAGTAGCTGCCCGCACCGGTGTGGGTGAGGGGGCCCATGCCGATGAACTTCAGCCGGCCGTCCCGTTTGGCCCGGTTCCACGATGAATTGCGGTAAAACACCCAGCGGCGGGCCGAGAAGGCGATGCTGATGCCCTGCACCCGGTCTGCCCTGCCGCGCAGGTGCCAGATCTGCTGGCAGCGGTCCAGCCCTGGATCACTGGAGAGCGTGCCGGCCATCGACAGCAGTCGCACGTCCATGCCCAGCGCCGACAGGTACCAGGCCGCCCCCGCAGCGACCTGGGCGCCACCACTCCAACCCAGCAGGGTGACCGGTTTGCGGTGCTCGGGCACATAGCCGCTGCGCACCAGGGCACCAGCGATCTGCTGGGCGATGGCCAGGTTGAACACTGGCCCGTAACGGCTGTCGGCGGATACGAAGACCTGAAAGGCATTGCGCAGGTTGATCAGGAACCCCAGCCCGCGCAACCGGTGGCCTTCGAACTTCCACCTGGTCAGCGTCTGCCACAGCCGGCTGAGCCGGCGACCCTGGGTGAGGGCAACGTTCTCGGCCGAGTAGGCGTAGATATCGGAGACCAGGGTGGTGCCGCCCATCCGCTGGCGCAGCCGATCGACCATCGGGACCTCCATGACCGGCAACTGGTCTGGGGTGCTGATGCCGATACCTGACAGGTACACCACGTAGTGCTCGGTCTCGGGCGGCAATCTGTCGGGCCGTTCGGCGTTGGGCATGACCTCAGCAAGGTGTGCCGGGCTGCTGAAGGCCTGCTCAACTGTCGGCCACTCGATGCCGCGCTGGCCCAGGTGACTGCGGCGCCACCAGCCCAGCGACTCGCTGGGCGCAACCATTCCGGCAATTACCAGGGCGACCACGATCACCACGACCAACTGCCCGATCATGACCGCGGCCCCGCATCAAACCGGGCCGATGCCCGCACGTCACGCCAGGTGTGCCACTGCGACCCGCTGGCCACCCGGAAGAACCGCTGTCGCAGCCGCAACGGAGGCCCGTCCACCAGCCATCCCACCGCGAAATTCGCCAGCAGGACGACTGCCGCCAGCAGCAGCGCGCTGGCCCGATCGGTAGCCATGACAGGGGTCAGCAATACCCATAGCGCCACCATCTGCCAGACCTGCACGATGCGCGCCACACCCTCACCTGTGTAGGGCAGCAGGATCAGGAAGCCCAGCCAGTAGGGCGCAAACGACAGCAGCACCGCCGGTAGCAGTTCACCGAGGCCAAGTTCGTTGCCCAGCGCCAACCTGCCCAGCAGCCCGACCAGGGCGGCCGCCACAGCGGCCACCACCAGGCTGCCCAGTCCGGAGGCGAGCAGGGTGAGCATGCTGCGGCCACGTCCCACCCGGTTGATGGCCAGCATGATTGACTGCCCGATCATCAACGAGATGCCGCCGACCACGGTCACCCCGATCGGCACCGACCAGGTGAACCGGCCGATGTGGTCGAGCGCCTGCGCATCGAGGGTCAGCACGTCACCCACAGCACCGAAGAGAGCTGTGAGGTAGTCGCCGAGCACCTGCCACCAACCCACGAGCCAAGTCTGTCATGGGCGTTTCGCCGGTGATGAAGTCGGTGGCCGCCGCTTTCTGCGTCGGCCTATCGTTGGGCCCATGAGCAGCGATCCGGCCCGCCTGGAATTGGGCGCCCACGTCGACCAGTCCGATCCAGTCGCCCAGGCGCAGGCTCGCGGCGCGAACATCGCCCAGCACTTCCTGGGTGACCCGCAGAGTTGGAAGGCTCCGCGCTTCGACTACCCGGGCGGTGCCGGCTCGCTCAAGCAGGACGCCGAGCAGGCCGGCGTCGGGTTGTACGTGCATGCGCCCTACATCATCAATGTGGCCTCGACGAACAACCGCATCCGGATCCCGAGCCGCAAGATCCTGCAGCAACAGGTGAACGCGGCAGCCGAGATCGGTGCCCGCGGGTTGATCGTGCATGGCGGGCACGTCACAGCTGATGACGACCTGGTCGCCGGTTACGTCAACTGGTTCAAGGCGGTTGACGGGCTGCGGCTGGACTGCCCGATCCTGATCGAGAACACTGCCGGCGGCGACAACGCCATGACCCGCACCGTGGAGGGCATCGAGCGGCTCTGGGAGGCGATCTCGGCCTCGGCCAATGTCGAGGGGGTCGGCTTCTGCCTGGACACCTGCCATGCCCACGCCTCTGGTGAGGAACTGGACGACCTGGTCGGGCGCATTCGTGCGATCACCGGCCGGATCGACCTGGTGCACGCCAATGACTCGCGTGACCCCGCTGGTTCGGGTGCCGACCGGCATGCCAACCTCGGCAGGGGCCAGGC
>JBMNPP010000253.1:0-2556 GCA_050943675.1 Brooklawnia sp. | reverse complement strand
AGCCTGGTGCCTGGTTGGCGCAGATGCACGATGACTTCTTCTGCAATCATCTTGAAGTCCCCGGCGAACCGATCGGGGTTCAGCGTCTTCACCCCGAAGTAGCGCCGGTTGAGTTCGACTTCGACGGGTGGCTTGGGCCAGACGAAATCCGGCGACCCCACCGAGGTCTTGTCGCCCGGCTGCTCAGGGTGTGGGCTGGACGGTGCAGTGCGTTCTGCTGCTCGCTGGCTGGCTGCGACATCTGGCCGTACCAGCAGCAGGCTGTCCACCGCGGCGGGGGCACCCTCGCCGTCCTCAGGTGTCCAAAGCCCGACATAGCGGTCTTCGGTTGAATCAAATGAAGAAGCCAACGCAAAGGCGTCCTGTTGCCACAGCAGTGGCATTTGGTGAACACCTGCACCCAGAACCTGGCGGTCCCGCAATCGCGGCAGATACGGGTACTGGCTGTACAGCCCCCACAAATCACCGAGCGAGACGTGTCCGGATTCCCAAACGGTTGGGATGATGTTCAGTGCCATCCGGATGGTTGGTGCTGCCTGGTCGACAGCAAGATCACCGTCAGTCCGGAGCTTCTTCGCCACCCGCTCTGCCAGCGGGGAGTCCGCTGAGCCCTCGACCCGGACTTCCTTGATCTGGAAGGGCTGCGCCGGATCTGGTTGAACTGGGACGAGGGCCCACTGGAAGGTCTGGGCGAGCCGGGCGGCAACAGTGTGATCTGCTGAAGACTGGCGTTGGGTTGCCTGATTCCGCTGGTTGACAGTCATATCCAGATCGGCCTCGTTGGCCAGCACGTGCGTCCAGCCGAGGTAGTCGCGAACTGCACTGTCGAGTTCGGTAAGACGGTCTTCATCCGCGGCCAGGAAGACCAGCATATTGCGGTAAGTACGATTCGAGACACCCCGCCGTTCGGTGGCTGAGTGCGCGAATTCCATGGCGGCCGAATCAGTCCGCTTGCGCTTGTGGGCAACCTTGGGGTGCAGGATCACCAGCCGCGCCTCGTCAAGATCAGGAATGTCGGCATGGGATTCCGGACAGACATGAACGGCTGCGAACACGCCCCGTCCACGACGCTGCCCGTCGAGTCGCCTGACGATCTCTGCCCAGACGTCCTCGCGGTGCAGTCGCTCCGCCTGGTCGCGCGCTGTTCGAGTGATGTTGGCCTGCAGGTCGTACCAATACTTGCCAGAACCGCTGTAGAAGTAGGTTGCTCGATCACCCAGTTGGGTGAGCGCCGCGTGGAAGTTGCCGGGGGCATCACCGGGTACTGCCATTCCCAGGAAGACCCGCTGGGTCTCGATACCCTTCTGGGCCGATCCGATCGTGGGTGCCGCACCGAAGAAGACAGTGCGCGCCAACCGCTTGGTCAACGACCGCTGGCCGTAGGTCGGCTTCTCCTGATCAATTCGTGCAGGCTCTGAGCCCGGGCCGTCGACGTCGGCGTCGATGACGGCCTTCCATGAATCCTGCAGATACTGGGTCAACTCGGTGTTCACGTTCGCTGAGGCGATCGGGATCGACCCGGGCATGATCAACGGACTGGCGTCCTCACCCACCCATAGTGCATGCACCACAGTTGACATGAGTCGCAGCACGCCACGGGTGCGCTGGAACCGCTCAAGGGCCGACCACTGCTCGTATAGCCGATCAAACAGTTCGGGGTGCACCGGGTAGGTGTCACGGATCCGGGCCTCGTAAGCGGTCTCCCTCACCTCTCGAGGGAAGTCATCGGGGTAGCGCCGATACAGGTCAACGAACGCGCTGGCTGTCCGTCTGATCTCGGCGAGCGCGACTGAATCGGGTTCCTGGAATAGGCGCTGCTGCACGATCTTGTACGACTCGACTGATGAGGCAGGACGCCACTGGTCGGCCACCCTGCGCACCACGTTTTGTAGTCGCCTGAGCGCTTCCAGCCCATTGCTGCCACCGACCTCTTCAGCGTTGCCCGCGACGATGCGATCTGTATCATCGCCCGACTCGGAAGCTGGAATCGAAATCGCCAACAGGACCCCCGAAATTCCCTTTGCTGCCTCGGTCATCAACTGGGCGAAGGTGAATTGGTCGTCAAAGGTACCGGCTGCAAGATCATCGCGGCCGACCAGCGAACGGGCGTATGCCACCCATTCATCGACCAGAATCACGCACGGGGCATACCGTTCCAGCAACAGGGTCAGCTGGTGGCCCGGGTTCGTCCGGTCGCTGTCAGCTTCGGCCACAAGCTGGAAGGCGTCGTGTCCACCGAGTTGCCAGGCCAACTCACCCCACATGGTGTTCACCCGGGTTCCGTCTGGCTTTATCGATCCTGACGGGCTGATGTGGTTGCCGACCAGGGCCACACGGCGCACCTGCTGGGCCTGGTAGCCCGACTCGGTGAGCAGTTCCTGGGTGGCCTGGGGGAAGTCGCCCAACTCGCGCCCGGCGGCCAAGTGCCACAAAGCGAGCATCGAGTGAGTCTTGCCGCCACCGAAGTTGGTTTGCAGGTTGATTACGGGCGGCGCATTGTCGTCGCCGGCGAGCCGGCGGACCGCACGGGTGATGAGGTCTCGCAGACCCTCGGTC
>JBMNPP010000252.1:0-2594 GCA_050943675.1 Brooklawnia sp. | reverse complement strand
GTCGCCGGCCGTTCCACGCGCACCCACCGGCCCCGCGACCTCGCGGATGTGGTGGGGATGGTCGCCCAGAACCCGCTGCTCGGTTTCGTCACCGACCGGGTCGAGGACGAGATCGCCTACGGCATGGAACAACTCGGGCTGGCCCCCGCAGCGATGCGCAAACGCGTCGAGGAAACCCTCGACCTGATGGGCATCGCCGAACTGCGTCGCCGCCCCCTGGCCGACCTGTCCGGCGGGCAGCAGCAGCGGGTCGCGATCGCCGCTGTGCTGGCGGCCCAACCCCGCATCGTGGTGCTTGATGAACCAACCTCCGCACTCGACCCGACCTCGGCCAACGACGTACTCAGCGCAGTCACCACACTGGTACACGAGGTGGGCCTGACCGTGGTGCTGGCCGAGCACCGCATCGAACGGGTCATGCAGGTCGCCGACCAGGTTGCCTGGCTACCGGGGGACGGCAGCGTCCAGCTTGGTCCGACCGCCCAGGTGCTGGCCCGCTGCGATGTCGTCCCGCCGCTGGCCGAGATCGCGCACCGGCTGGGCTGGTCACAGGTGCCGGGCAGCGTCCGGGACGCCCGCCGCCGCGTCCAGCGAGAGCAGGTCAAGATCAGCCCACCGCCGCTGGCGGCTGCACTGCCCGGCGGCCCGGCAGTCGCTGTGCTGCGTGGGGTGGCGGTGCACTACGGCGAGGTGGTCGCGGTCAACCAGATCGACCTCGACCTTGGCCCCGGCCGGGTCTACGCGCTGATGGGCCGCAACGGGGCCGGGAAGTCATCGCTGCTGTGGGCGCTACAGGGCGCGGTACCCAGCCGCGGCCAGATCCTGGTCGGCGACGTCGACCCCCGCGAACTTTCCGCCAGCCAGGTGGGCAGCCTGGTCACGCTGGTACCCCAGTCGGCTGGTGACCTGCTCTACCTGCACACCGTCGCCGACGAGTGCGCCCAGGCCGACCGCGAATCAGGGGTGCCGGCCGGAACCACTGCAGCGACGCTGGCCTCGCTGGGGGTCGAGTTGCCGCCCGAACGGCACCCACGCGACCTGTCCGAGGGGCAACGGCTGGCGCTCGTCCTGGCGATCCAGTTGGCCACCAAACCCCGGCTGCTGCTGCTGGACGAGCCGACCCGGGGCCTGGACTACGCCATGAAGAGCCAGCTGCGCCGGATCGTCCAGGAGCTGGCCGAGGCGGGCATCTGTGTCGTGATCAGCACCCACGACGTCGAGTTCGCGGCCGCCGCCAGCGACCAGGTGGTCATCATGGCCGACGGTGACGTGATAGCCAATGGCCCGACCCGCCAGGTGCTCACCTCCTCACCTGCCTTCAGCCCGCAGACCGCCAAGGTGTTCCACCCCGCCCCCGTACTGACCCCGGCCGAAGTGGTCGCCGAAGTCCTTGGAGGTGTGGGCTGATGCTTGCTGAAGTCATTGCCCGACCGACCCGGCCGGTGAGCGTGGCCGAGCCCTCGATGCTGGCCATGGGCCGCTGGTCGAAAATCATGCTGGTCATCACAGCGATCCTGGGTGTGCTGGCCTTCGGCTGGCCGCTCTTCCTGCGCCCCGGTGCGCTGCTGAGTGCCAGCACGGTCGCACCAATGGTGCTGGCGGTGCTGCTGCCGCTGGTGCTGGGTGTTGTCGTGGTGCAACTGGCCAACCAGGAGATGGACGTCAAGGCACTGTCGATGCTGGGGGTGCTGACCGCGCTGGGCGCGGTCGCCCGGCCACTCGGTGTCGGCACTGCCGGCCTGGAAACGGTCTTCTTCCTGGTCATCCTGGCGGGCCGGGTCTTTGGCCCCGGCTTCGGGTTCGTGCTGGGCAACACCACGATCTTCGCCTCGGCCCTGGTGGTGGGCGGTGTCGGGCCGTGGCTGCCCCACCAGATGCTTGCAGCCGGTTTCGTCGGTCTGGGTGCCCGGCTGCTGCCCCGCGCCACCGGCCGCGCCGAGATCGCCGTCCTGGCCGGCTACGGCGCGCTCGCCAGCTTCGCGTTCGGTTTCGCGATGGACTTCTCGTTCTGGCCGTTCATGATCGGTACCGGAGGCCAGGGTTTCGACCCGGCGATCGGGCCGCTGACCAACCTGCACCGCTTCGTCGTCTATGAACTGGTGACCGGCATGGGCTGGAACATCGGGCGGGCCACCACCAATGTGGTTCTGATCACGATCCTGGGGCCACCGGTACTGCGGGTATTGCGCCGCGCAGCCCGCCGGGCCCGGTTCGTCCAGTAATCTCCCGGCCCGATTCAGGCTAGGGTCGCAAGGCCATGTCTGAACACCAGGACGTTCCCCAACTGCCGCTGCACCGCCAGGTCTCACAAGAGCTCGCGGTGCTGGCCATCCTCGGCTCAGTGATCTGTGTCGAGACCGGTGCCGCCCTGGGCAAGGGATTGTTCGGCCTGGTGCCACCAACCACCGCGACCTGGCTGCGTTTCAGTTTCGCTGCCGCAGTACTGCTGGGCATGCGCGCTGCCCGAACGGCACTGGGACGCGCCCGCCGCAGACCCACCCGGCCCCGGCCGAAGGTGACCGGCCAGGCCCTGCTGGCAGCCCTGGCCTACGCAGTGGCCCTGTGCGGCATGAACTGGACGTTCTATATGGGTA
>JBMNPP010000251.1:0-2624 GCA_050943675.1 Brooklawnia sp. | reverse complement strand
CGCCCCAACTTCGACCGCTGGGCGCAGATGTTGCCGTCGGGTTGCCGTCGCGGGGTGCCGGGACGCCCTGATCCCCGCTGGTCGCGGGAGCGCAGTGAAGCCCCGGTGCCTGATGGCACCGGGGCCCTGGGGTGCACCGAAGATGTCGTGACGATTCCGGTCACCATGGACACCTCGCAAGATCCCGCCGGCCCGTCACCCTACCGACGTGGCGAGGTTCGGCCCCCGCCAGCGTTCCCCGCGTCATGCCCATCAACGCTTGCGCGTCCGTTCCATTTGTAGTGCGGGTCGGGACGTGATCACAACTGAACCCCGGAACTACATGGCAGTAATTCGTTCACCCACATCATGGTCCACACCATTGCGGCGCTCATGCACAGGCCAGCGGAGTTCTCCTCAGCGTTGTCCACAGGGGCTGTGGATGGATCCGCGATGGCAAACAGTTGCCAAGACATGCTGCAAGTAATTGCCATCCAGCTCGTGGTTCATGCCCCGGCCCTCATAACGTCGAAGGCGTGAACAACGAACCAACGAAACGGGTGATCCGGATGGTCGACTTCTTCAAGGGCCTGATGGCTCGCATCGACGACAGCAGGCCTGTCGAATTCGACTCGCGGTGCTGGTACTACTGATCGGCCCACCGGCCCCGGCACCGAACAAGTTCACCCAACAAACCAAGGAGCGGAATATGTACGGATTCATCAAGCTGATCGGCAAGCGTTACGCAGAGGCTGCCCGCGAACTGGCCGCCCACGACCCGAGCGTCCGCTCGGCACGTGACCTGATGCGCTGAACGAACTGAACCGACCGGAGGCCTGCGAGATTCTCGCAGGCCTCTTTTCATCTCCGCGCCAGGTTGGTTCAGGCTCAGACGCGCATTGATTTTCTGCGGAGCCGGGCCAGCCCGTCGGCCGGGCCGGTGAACTGCACCTCGGCGGCGCGTTCGCGTCCGAACAACCACATGATCAGTTCGCCGGGCTCACCCAGCACGGTCACCGGGCTGCGGCCGATGGAGACCACGGCCTGCTCATCGGCGGGACGACCATCGCGTAGGCGCTGCAGCACCACACCCAGCCGCATCCTCATGAACTTGCGGACGGCCGTACGGATCGCCAACTCCCACAGTTGGTCGTTGGTTGCCTCGTCCAGTGCCCTGGGCCGCACCACGAAGTCGCCACCACGGCGCAGGTCCTCGTGGTGGACGAAGAATTCCAGCGTATTGACCGCCGAGTCGACCCTGCCGAGCCGCATCGGGTTGGCGCCCCCCGGTCCGTCGGCGATGAGCCCGACCAATTCGTCGAAATCGACGGTCGTCATCAGCCTGGCCATCCGGCGTTCGGTGATCCTGGCCATTGGTGGGAAGAAGATGCCCAACGCGGCCACCGGATCGGTTTCGCGCAGGCGCAGGTGGGCGGCCAGGTGATGGGCAGTCCAGCCTTCGGGCAATGTCGGCGCGTCCGGGCCGAGGGTGGCCAGCAGTTCGCACAACTGGCGACGTTCGGCGCGGGCCAACGATTCACTCATGCAGTCAAGCCTACGGCGCCTCAGCGTGCCCGGCCCTGGCGGGCCAGGATGGATTCGACGTACCTGGCGAGCACGCAGACCTCGGCGTCAACCTGTTTGCTGCCGAGGGTGGTCAACTCGAGCGTGGTCAGCATCGCTGACGCCCCGGCGTCCGGAGTTGTAGGCTGGGCCTGATCGGCAGCACAGCAGGTCAGCAGGCGTCGGGGAGGACAGATGAATCTCGAGAAGGTCGTTTTCGGCTTCTTCATCATGCTGGCAGCGGCCTTGAACTTCGGGTTCTGGACCGGTCCGATCGATGCCGTGCACGTACACAATGGCGCCGAACTGGCAGCCGCCCTGGTGGCCAGCCTGATCGCCACAGTGCTCAAGTTCGGTGATCGTACCCAGCTCGGTGCAGTGCACCTGGCCACCAGCCTGGTCGCCGACCTGCACCTGGTCGTGGCTGCCGGGGTGTGGGTTTGGGCCAGCCAGATGGCTGACAGCGGCATGACCCCCGCGCACATGTCGCTGGTGGTCTCGATGTCCGGGGGTGCCCTGCTGGCAAACCTGGTCTCGGTGGTGCTGATGGTCAGCGAGATCCTGCAGACCCGTCGCTGAGCGGCCAGCCATGCCTGCCCGAACCCCACCGACCCGCACCGCAGTGATGAGCGATGTGTTCTACCTCATCCTGCGCAGGATGAGGTTCCCGCTGCTGCTGGTCATCGGGGTGCATGCCGCCTGCACGCTGGGGCTGTCCCTGATCCCAAGCACGGATGCGGCCGGCAACCCCGGGCCGCCGCTGACTGTCTTCGAGTCGTTCTACGTGGTCACCTACACCTCGACGACCATCGGCTTCGGTGAGGTGCCGCACCCCTACAACGTTGCCCAGCGGATGTGGATGGTCCTGACCATCTACGTCTCGGTCGCGGTGTGGACCTATTCACTGTTCGCCGTCATCGCACTGCTGCAGGACCGTGGCTTCCAGAATGCAGTACACGCTGCCCGGTTCACCAGGCGGGTCAACGCGATGCGTGAGGCCTTCTACATCGTGTGCGGGGTGGGGGAGACCGGACGCCTGGTCGCCCACGGGCTGGACCACCTCGGCCTGCGGTTCACCGCCA
>JBMNPP010000250.1:0-2664 GCA_050943675.1 Brooklawnia sp. | reverse complement strand
CTCCCCCGACTGCCCAGGGTGATCGCAGGATTGCGCAACCCGGACGCGGCCCGCGCCAATTTCACGAAACTGACTGATGACCTGGTGGCCGAGGTCGGCCAGCGCTTCGACGCTGCCGCTGGCCTCAGCAGCCCGCCGGCGCGCCTGGCGGCCCGGGTGGGCGTCCTGGAGTGGTTCACCGAGCAGTGCTTCAGGGTGTTGCTGCCCGCTTTCGCCCCGATGATGGCGCCCAGCATGGGGTTACTGCTGCGGCTGCGCTGGCTGGCCCACCAAACCGGTCTGCCGGACGCCAACGAGCTGGCCATGCGCGTTCTGCGGTCGGTTCCGGGCAATGTCACCACCGAGATGGACCTGGCCCTGTACGCGACTGCCCGAGCCATCGCCGGTGACGAACTCGCCCGCCAGGACTTGCAGGCCACCAGCCCCGACCAGTTGGCGTCGGCATACCTGGCCGGAACGCTCCCGGAGCCCGCCCAGGCCGCCCTCGCCGATTTCCTGAGCCGCTACGGGATGCGCGGTGTCGCGGAGATCGACCTGGGTGCCCCGCGTTGGCGGGAGGATCCGGCCGCTGTGATCGGCACGATCCAGTCGTTCATCGACCTGCCCGCCGAGGCTGCACCAGACCTGGGTTACCAGCGCGGCAAGGAGGAGGCAGCCGCCACGGTCGACCAGATCGCTACCGGCCTGCCCGGCCTGCGGGCCGCCCAGGCCCGCTTGGTCGCCAGCCGGGTGCGTGGCTTGTTCGGCGTCCGCGAAACCCCGAAGTTCACCATCGTCCGGGCGTTGTCCCTGGCTCGCAGCGCGCTACAGCAATCCGGTGACGACCTGGTCGCGGCTGGCGTGCTCGGGCACCGCGACGATGTGTTCTTCCTGCGCGTGGCCGAGCTCACCTCCGCCCACCCGAAGGGGACCCTCCGCGACGCAGTGGCCACCCGGCGCCAGGCAGCAGCCCGCGAGGCCCGTCGCACCCGAATCCCGATCGTCATGGTGGGTGATGGCCGCACCTTCTACACCAGTTCGGTCGGCGATCCGGACGCCGACCTGTCGGGCCTGGGCGTCTCGCCGGGCACCGTCGAGGGACCGGTCCGCATCGTCACCGACCCACGCAGCGCACAACAGCACGACGCGTTGTTCGAGATCGACGGCCTTGGCGATGGATTCCGACTCGACCACCGGGGCCACGGTGACTGTGGTGGCGGCGACCTCAGCGATCTGCACAAGTTGCTGGCCAGCCTCAGTGATCAACCACCAATCCGCCGAGAGGTAACCCAGACCCAACTCGTCCAGGGCGGCCTCTGCGTGCGCCAGGTCGGTCGGCGGGCACACCTGACGCCACAGCAGGTCGTGGGCGATGAACTGGTCATCCAGGGTGAGTTCGATCCAGCCGACACGCTCACGGTCGCGTCCCCGGACGTGCTCGAAGACTGTCGGTTCTGAATCTGTCACCACGCAAGCGTAGTTCGATGTCGATAGGGCTGCGAGGCGCAGTGTTGCACGTACCCAGTGAACGAACCAGCGAAATGCCGCGCACCCTATGGGTGGGCAGGAACCTGCCGCACTCAAAGAGAGGACGAACACCGTGGCGACCGCACACTACAACCCTGAGATAGACGCCCAGCAACCCCCTTACGAGGGCGGCCAATGGCCATTCTTCATGTCCGGGCAGAGCCTGGAGCCGGTGGTCGGTGACAACCTGACCGAGCTCGTCGGCCTGCTGCCCGGCATGCCGGACGACTATTCCCGCCTCGACCCAGAGCAGGCTGCGCTGGCCCGCATCGAGATGGCCACCACAGTCGCCGAGAACTGGCAGGAATGGGTGGCCGCGCACCTGTACCTCGCTGGAGCCTGGGACCACGATGAGGAGCCCGAGCCGATTGTTCAGGCCATCCTGGGTGGGCGCACCGACCCAGTGATTGTTGATGAGTGGACCCACCCGGTTCCGCTGGTACTGGTCGCTGCGCAGTACGCCCCATACACCGATGTCGCGCTGCCGGTGGGCAACGTGATGGTGCTGGACCCGCGCAACGACCGGACGCTGCTCGAGACCTTCGCGGAGGCCGGGATCATCGAATTCCGGGCCCACAGGAGTTGGTTAAGGTCGGGGGCTTGGCTCGGAACTTCAAACGTTTGGGGATACCCCGCCGCAACTACTCATCATATTGCCTTCTGACAACGCGAATTGACTCAACTTCAGATCCTGATCCTCTCCCGACCCGAAGGCCGGGAGCCACTGAGTGGTGAGGTGCGTATGTCGGTGATGGTGCCGGTGTTGCGATCCTCTCCCGACCCGAAGGCCGGGAGCCACTGGCACTACTCAACGGCCATCGCGGACACCTCGACCAGTTGCGATCCTCTCCCGACCCGAAGGCCGGGAGCCACGTCGACCTGCACCTGGAGGACCCCCGCAACTTCCCTCGTTGCGATCCTCTCCCGACCCGAAGGCCGGGAGCCACTGCCGCAACCGGCGGTCGATGACCACGGTGCAGGTCCAGTTGCGATCCTCTCCCGACCCGAAGGCCGGGAGCCACCGAGCGCGGGGGGCTGTTGGGTGCTGGCTCGTCCTGGCTGTTGCGATCCTCTCCCGACCCGAAGGCCGGGAGCCACCCATCTTGGCTACAAATCACATGCCTGTGAGCGAGTTGCGATCCTCTCCCGACCCGAAGG
>JBMNPP010000249.1:0-2695 GCA_050943675.1 Brooklawnia sp. | reverse complement strand
CCACAGACAACTGCGGTGAATGCGTTGGCCAGCACACCGCGGCGCACGGCCGCCTTCAACTGCTCGACAGTGGGCTCGATGCCCTCCAGGTAGAGCTCCATGAGTTCGTCGTCGTGCTCGGCGACGGTTTCGAGCATCTCGGCACGGGCCGCCTCGGCAGCCTCGACCATGTCTGCGGGGATCTCCTCGACCTCGTACATCTGGCCCAGCGTGGTCTCGCCACGGTAGGTCTTGGCCTTCATGTCGACCAGGTCGACCACGCCGATGAAGTTGGCCTCGGCGCCGATCGGGATCTGCAGCTTGACCGGGGTGGTCTGCAGCCGCTCGCGGATCGTCTTGACCACGTGGTCGAAGGAGGCGCCGGTACGGTCCAGCTTGTTGACGTAGCAGATGCGCGGCACGCCGTACTTGCTGGCCTGGCGCCACACCGTCATTGACTGCGGCTCGACGCCGGCCACGCCGTCGAACACCGCCACCGCGCCGTCCAGCACGCGCAGCGAACGCTCCACCTCGACGGTGAAGTCGACGTGGCCGGGGGTGTCGATGATGTTGATCTGGTAGCCATTCCAGAAGCAGGTGGTTGCGGCGGAAGTGATGGTGATGCCGCGCTCCTGTTCCTGCTCCATCCAGTCCATGGTGGCGGCGCCGTCGTGCACCTCACCGATCTTGTGGGTGATGCCGGTGTAGTACAGGATGCGCTCAGTCGTGGTGGTCTTACCAGCATCAATGTGAGCCATGATGCCGATATTGCGCACCTTGTTGAGATCGGTTTGCAGGTCGAGGGCCACGGGTTCCCCTAAGTGTTGTCGTAGATTCTTGGTTCAGTGGGTTGGTGTTACCTGGTGTTCGACTGCGTGTAACCGAAGCCGGACATGCCAAGGGTCGTCCCCTTGCGAGGACGACCCCCTTGGCAAAGTCACCAGCGATAGTGGGCGAAGGCGCGGTTGGCCTCAGCCATCTTGTGCGTATCCTCGCGCTTCTTGACCGTGGCACCCAGGCCATTGGAGGCGTCCAGGATTTCGTTCATCAAACGTTCGGACATCGACTTCTCACGGCGGTCGCGGGCGTAGCCGACCAGCCAACGCATTGCCAGTGTGTTGGAACGGGCCGGTTTGACCTCGACCGGCACCTGGTAGGTAGCGCCACCGACGCGACGGCTGCGCACCTCGACCGAGGGCCGTACATTGTCCAGCGCCTTCTTCAGGGTCTGTACCGGGTCGACGCCAGTCTTCTCGCGGGTACCCTCAAGGGCGGTGTAGACGATGTTCTGGGCGACGGTCTTCTTGCCACCGCGCAGGATCTTGCTGACCAGCTGCGAAACCAGCGGCGAGCCATAGACCGGGTCGGTGATCACTGGGCGCTTGGGCGCCGGTCCCTTGCGAGGCATTACTTCTCCTTCTTCGCGCCGTAGCGGCTACGGGCCTGCTTGCGGCCCTTGACGCCCTGGGTATCCAGCGCACCGCGGACGATCTTGTAGCGGACACCGGGCAGGTCCTTCACCCGACCGCCACGCACGAGCACCATCGAGTGCTCCTGCAGGTTGTGCCCCACACCTGGGATATAGGCGGTGACCTCGATACCCGAGCTCAGGCGAACACGAGCGACCTTGCGCAGCGCGGAGTTCGGCTTCTTCGGGGTCGTGGTGTACACACGGGTGCACACTCCACGGCGCTGGGGCGACCCCTTGAGCGCCGGAGTGCTTCGCTTGCTCGGCTTGTCAGTGCGGCCCTTGCGGACCAACTGCTGGATTGTTGGCACCTGCTCGTATCTCTTTCCGTTGTGTCGCGCGCGCCTGCTACAGCGCGCACTTCGTTGTCTACTTCCCTGGCTGCGACAGCACCCCTCAGGCACGGGACCACCGTCATCCCATGCCACAGCAGGCGTCGCCGTGCGAACTCCGCACTTGGCCCCTGCTCCTCGCAACGTTTAGGTGCCGGGCTCAACCGCCAGGGTACGCACATGGGCCCGGACATACCGGACACGACTGGCCAGTCTACTAGGCAGCCATCTGCCGGTCAAAATCGCCCAACCCGGTTGTCGGCCAGCCGCTGACCGGGACCAGCAAAGGGGCGGCCGCCCCGGGATAACCGGGTGGCCGCCCCTCGCTGGTGATGCATCCGGATCAACAGATCAGCGCAGGTCGCGGTAGTCCATGTCGTCCAATGGCACCGCTGCGCCCGTACCCGCCCCGAAGTCGTAATCGAAGGCGTCGTAGCTGAGCGTGTAGGCATGGGCGCGTGCGTCCGCGGTCGGCTCAACCCGGATGTTGCGGTAACGCTCCAGCCCGGTCCCTGCCGGGATCAGCTTGCCCAGGATGACATTCTCCTTCAACCCGAGCAGCTGGTCGGACTTGCCATTGATTGCGGCATCGGTGAGCACCTTGGTGGTCTCCTGGAAGGAGGCCGCCGACAGCCACGAATCGGTCGCCAGCGATGCCTTGGTGATACCCATCAGCACCGGACGGCCCTCAGCCGGCTGGCCACCCTCGGTGACTGCCTTCCGGTTGGCCTGCTCATAGCGCTGCCGGTCGACCAGCTCACCGGGCATCATCTCGGTATCACCGGAATCGATGACGGTCACCCGACGCAGCATCTGCCGGATGATGATCTCGATGTGCTTGTCGTGGATGGGCGCACCCTGGGTGGCGTACACCTTCTGCACCTCGCTGACCAGGTGCTCCTGCACCCGGCGAACG
>JBMNPP010000248.1:0-2744 GCA_050943675.1 Brooklawnia sp. | reverse complement strand
AGGCCCTCGGCCAGCGCCATCAACGATGCCTGCTCGGGACCTGAACCGACGATCAGCAGGTGGGCGTCGGGGATCGTGGCATGCACCCTCGCAAAGGACCTAACCAGGCTTTCGTGCCCCTTCAGCTTGACCAGGTTGCCCACAGCGACCACGACCTGTGCGTCCACCGGGATTCCGAGCCCCCGACGCAGACGCTCTGCGCCCGCCACCCCGTCCTCGACTATCCAGCGGCGCATGCGAGCCTTGTCGACGCCACCGTGGATAACAGTCCTGAAGGGAAAACCAGCGGTTGTCCTGGCCTGGGCCACGTCGTCACTGACAGCTATGCAGGCATCAGCGAACCTGTTCAGGACCTGCCCCAGGCCCTGGTAGGCAGCCCGGTACTGGGTGCTGTGCGCGACTTCGATGATGGGGTTACTCAAGTTGCCCAGGGCCCGGGCTGCCTTCAGTGCGATTCCGGGGCCCGGCGAGTGCAGGACCACTGGTGTGCCCGGCCAGGATTCCCGGATGAGCCCGAGCAGTTCTGGTGCACCGCTGAGGACGCCACGGTGCCTGAGTGTGGTCACCGAGGCACCGAGCTGGCTCAGCGCCTCGGTGAAATGTGCCCGGTCCGAGGGGGCAGTGTTGATGACGACAACTTGTCGCGGGTCCAGCAGCCTCAGTTCCGTCTCGCTTCGGAGCCGCTGGTAGAGCAACGTCTCCGCGCCGCCCAGGGCAAGTCCCCGGATGATCTCGATTCGAGCGGTCATGCCTGATGCCCCGACAGGAGGTGGTCGTGATGACGAGCCCAAACATCGTTCTGGTCAAAGTCCCGCACGGCGCGCTCCCGTGCCTGCCGGCCGAAGCGCTCACGTGAGGCAGGGTCGCTGATCAGGCCAGCCAGGGCATCGGCAAGGGCTTGCGCATCTTCAACGGGAACCACTCGGCCGGTGACGCCATCCACCACGGAGTCCATCGCGCCCGCTGGTGACCACGATCATGATCCTTGCCGGAGGTACGTCAGTGCCCGGATCTGTCATCGTCCACCCAAAGGCGTTGCATCTCGAAGCAATTCGCTTCGACCTGTTCCCGCACCACACCGAAGCCTGCACGTTGGAACAGGGCGACGGCCCGGTCATCGTCCTGTCGGACGCTGAGCCGGCATCCCCGGTAGTCGGGTTGCAGCCGCATCCACGTGAGCATCAGGTTCAGCGCGGTGGTCCCATGGCCATGCCCGTGGAGTGCCGGGTCGACCAGGACGTATATCTCGGGCACATCCGGGGAGGATGCGCCCCGGATACCCAGGAACGAGACCGGCTGCCCCGAATCGACTTCGTAAACAGTGAAGTCCCTTCTCGTCGTATCCAGTCGTGAGGCTCGAAGCCAGGCTTCTGTACTTTGCTCGGTCACTCCACTGGGCAGATTCATGAAGCGACGCACCCGTGGGTCGCGGAAGAGGCGGACCCTGGTCGGGATATCGCTGAACTCGAATCGCCTCAAGGCGAGCCCATCCGCAGTGGGATAGCTGCGTAGTACGTCCAGACGTTCGCCCCAGTCGTTCGCGACCGGTGACACATCGGAGCCACGGATCACTGTGGCCACAGTCGCCACGAGGATCCGCAGGTCAAGCAGGAGGCCCACCCGTTCTACGTAGTCGGCGTCCAGGGCCAACCGGTCGTCCCACGCCAAATGGTTGCGGCCCGAGACCTGGGCCAGGCCCGTAAGGCCCGGCCTGACCAGGTGCCGGTTTCTCTCGCGGCCGCGGTAGTGGGCGAGGTAATCGGGTGGTAATGGCCGGGGCCCGACGATCGACATGTCGCCGCGCAGCACATTGATGAATTGCGGCAACTCGTCGAGGCTGAGCTTCCGCAGCAACCGACCGGCCGGAGTGAGTCGTTCCCGATCCGGCAGCAGCGCGCCATCGGCATTGCGCCGATCTGACATGGTGCGGAATTTGAGCAGTGTGAAGGGGCGTTCATTGCGGCCGATGCGTTCCTGGGTGAACAGGACCGGCCGGCCCATGGTTAATGCCACCACCACTGCGGTGACGGCGCTGGCCAACAAGATGAATGGGGCAAACAAGATGATCAGGGTCGTATCGAGGACTCGCTTGCATACTCGCGCGATCCTCAACTGCTGAGCCTTCATGCAGCTTCCTCCAGGAATGATTCGATTGCCGCGGTCACCCTACCGATCTGGTTGGGGCCGAGCACCGAACCGCTGGGAAGCGACAGGCCGGATTCGAACAATCGCTGGCTGGTTCCATCGACGAACGCCGGGGCCTCGGCATACACCGGCTGCAGGTGCATGGGCTTCCACAGCGGACGGGCCTCGATGTCCTGGTTAGCAAGGGCCAAACGCAGGTCTTCCGAAGTGAAACCTGCCACGCCCGGATCAACCAGGACTGAAGTGAGCCAGCAATTGTCTCGGGTAGCGCCGCCGTCGATACCCGGCGGCTCGCCAAACACATTCACACCGGGCACGCCGGCGAACAGGTCCTTGTAGTGGGCCCTCAGCTGCCGGCGCCGCTCGATCATGCCGTCCAGCCGGGCGAGTTGTGCGCGTCCCAGGGCGGCCAGGATGTTGGACAGCCGGTAGTTGTAGCCAACATCAGTGTGCTCGTAGTGCGCCACGGGTTGCCGGGCCTGGGTGGCGAGATAGCGTGCCTGCCGGGCCATACGGGCGTCATTGGTAAGCAGGGCGCCGCCACCCGAGGTGGTCATGACCTTGTTGCCGTTGAACGAGACCGCAGCCGCGATCCCGAA
>JBMNPP010000247.1:0-2768 GCA_050943675.1 Brooklawnia sp. | reverse complement strand
GCCGAGGCGGTGGATGAGGCGATCGCGGCCGCCGGTGCGGCAGCTGATTACGCCGCCTCGCTTGATGAGCAGTTCGGCACCAGCGACGGCGCCTTCCAGCGAATCGCGGGCATGCCGAACTCACTGGGCAAGGGGTTCGGCCGCCGGATGGCCGGCACCTTCGCCCCGGGCGACCATCGCCTGTTCGTGCCCCGAGTGTTCGGTATCGGCTGGGCCATCAACATGGGTGCCGTGGCCGTGCGGCTGGGCCTGCTGCGGCCCGACGATGTTGACGACGAGATCCTGACGGAGGCGGCCGATCAGCTGCGGCCAGCGCTGGTTGCGGCTGCGGTACCGATCTGCCTGGGCGCGGTGGGCTCTGCTCTGCTGGTGGCGCGTCGCGACCAGGTCGAAACAGCCACCGGCCGCAACCAGTCGGGCAATATCGCTGTTGGTATCACCATGAACGTGTTCGCCTCCGGGCTGCTGGCAGCTGCCGCGAACCGTGAGGTGCCGGCTGAACAGCGTCTGACCATGCCGGGCATCGCGGCCGGGCTCGGGCTGCTGACCGCCGGCACCAGCACCCAGTACGCGCTGCGCCCCAGCGGTCAGACCATCGTGTTGGCGGCCTGCCTGGCCGCACTGCCAAGCCAGTTCCTGCTCAGCTACCTACCGGTGCGGTCGGTGTTGCGGCGCAGGTGGGCCAGCCTGGATCGTGGGTGAGCCATGAGCGAGTTGACCGACCTGACCACTATCCAGTGGGTGTTGATCGCCATCCTGGTCGCCACCCAGTTCGGGTTGTTGCTGGCCGCCCTGATCATCAACTTCCGTACCCCCGCCGAGCGGCTGACCGCACCCCGCGTGGTGTGGGTCCTGGTCAGTTTCATCCAGTTCGTCGGGCCACTGGTGTTCTTCTTCGCCGGCCACAAACCCGTCGCGGCGGTCGAGCCGGCACTCCAGCCGACCAGCGAGCCGGTGATTGACCGGGTGCTGGCCGAGCTCTACCCGAGGAGCCACCCATGACAGCAATCGAAGTAGCCGGCCTGGTCAAGCAGTTCAAACAGCAACGCGCCCTGGACGGCCTGAGCTTTTCCGTCCCGACCGGTTCGACATTCGGCTTCCTCGGCCCGAACGGGTCAGGCAAGACCACCACCATCCGCATCCTGCTCGGGTTGGCACGCCCGGACGCCGGCACGGCATCGGTGCTGGGCCTGGACGCGTTGGCCCACCCCAATCAGGTGCACCCGCAGATCGGTTTCGTGCCGGACGTCCCCAGCTTCTACCCCTGGATGACCGCACCGCAGTACCTGCGTTTCTCTGCCTCACTGTTCCAGCTGGACGCCCGCACCACTGATCGCCGGGTCGGGCTGCTGCTCGAGCTCGCGGGCCTGACCGGCGTCCGCACGCCGATCGGCGGGTACTCGCGTGGGATGAAGCAGCGGCTTGGGATCGTCCAGGCCCTGATCAACGCGCCGCGGCTGCTGATCCTGGACGAGCCGACCTCGGCGCTGGATCCGATGGGACGCCACGATGTGCTGACCCTGCTGGCAGGCCTGCGCCAGGCCACCACCGTCTTCTTCTCCACACACATCCTCGGCGATGTCGAACGGGTCTGCGACCAGGTCGCGATCCTGGCGGCGGGGCGGGTGGTCGCGGCCGAGCCGACCCGTCAACTGCGCGCCCGCTATGGCGGCGCCCAGCGGGTGTTGCTCGAACTGGCCGAGGCACCCGTCCCGTTGGCTGATGCACTGCGTGGTGAGCCGTGGTTGACCGGGCTGCGCGCTGATCGTGACCGCTGGATACTCGAGGTCGCTGACCTGGCGGCCGCCCAGCACCGGCTGCCCGGCATCATCGCCGCCCATGGTTGGGGGTTGCGCCGGATGGAACCGTTCGAGGCCACCCTGGAAGAGGCCTTCGTCCGCCTCATCGCAAGTGGGGAGCAGGCATCATGAGCGGCCTCAAGCCGATGCTGGTCAAGGAGTTCACGGAGATCGTGCGCACCTGGCGCATCTGGCTGGTCGCGGGCGCGTTCGCGTTCTTCGGGATGGCCGACCCGCTGTTCACCCGCTTCCGCAACACGATCCTGGGCTCGGTGGTGGGCGACGAGTTGCCGGTTGCTGACCTGCCCGAACCCACCTACGTGGATTCCTGGGTGCAGTGGACCGGTGACCTGACGCAGCTGTTGCTGATCATCGTGCTGGTCGTTGCGGCGGCCTCGGTGGCTGCCGAGACCAGTTCGGGGACGCTGGTGATGCCCCTGACCAAGCCGGTTGGCCGGGCCAGTTTCGTGGTCGCCAAGTTCATCAGCGTGGTGGCCACTGTCTGCCTGGGCGCGGTGATCGGCACCGGACTGGTTTGTGGGGTGAGCGCCGCGCTGTTCGATGATCCGCAATTCGCGCAGTTGTGGCGGGCCGTGGGGGTGTGGCTGGTGCTCACCGTGATGATGGTGGCCATCACGATCGCGGCCTCCTGCCTGGTTTCGAGCACGGTCGCAGCGTTCGGGATCGGTTTCGGGATTTACATGGTGATGTCCATGGTCGCGTTCTGGCAGCCGTCGCGGGTGTATTCACCGACCGGCCTGTCCGAGGTGATCGGCCTGCTGGCCCACGGCCAGCCGGCTGACCTGGCCTGGCCGATCGGGACGGCCGTCCTCACTACTGCGGGTGCGCTGGTGGTGGCGATCGCCATCTTCCGCCGCAGAGAGCTTTGAGGCCGGTGCCGCCAGGTGTCCCGGTAGACAAACGTGGGGCCCGATTATTTTACGGCCCCACCTCAGTGTTTTCTAACAA
>JBMNPP010000246.1:0-2827 GCA_050943675.1 Brooklawnia sp. | reverse complement strand
ATCGTCGCGGCATCGGCCTCGCCGCGCAGGTTGTCCACCTTGTTGGCGGCCAGCACCACTGGCTTCTTGCTGCGGCGCAGCACCTGCACCACGGCCTCGTCCTCATCGGTTGTGCCGACGATGGCGTCCACCACGAAGATCACGGCGTCAGCCAACTGGATGGCGATCTCGGCCTGCTCGGCGATTGCTGCCGACATCCCGGTCGCATCCGACATCCAGCCCCCGGTGTCGACCAGCACGAATTCGCGGCCGGCCCAGTCGGCGTCATAGCTCACCCGATCACGGGTGACCCCGGGCACGTCCTGCACGACAGCCTCGCGGCGGCCAAGAATACGGTTGACCAAAGTCGACTTGCCGACATTGGGGCGCCCGACGACAGCGACGACTGGACGGATGGGGGCATCATTCTCGACAGCTGTGGGCTCACTCACATCGGCCTACGCTACCGGACGACCCTCAATCCCCGGTGCCCCGCCGCTGCCGACCCGCGCTACTGGCTCAGCCCTGCGCGACGGGCGTGCGGAGTTGTTGCGGCACCAGCGAGATCACCAGGTCGATCACCTGGCCCAGATCGAGCTCGGACGAGTCGATCAGGGTCACCCCCGGCGCCGGCTTCTCGAAATCACTGGACGTCGCATCCAGGGCATCCCGGCCGACCACCTGGTCGGTGACCGTCTGCTCGTCGGCGGCCCCCTTCAACTGCCGCACCCGACGGGCGATGCGCCGCTGCGGATCGGCCTGCAGCAGGATCCGCACATCGGCATCGGGTGCCACCACCGTGGTGATGTCGCGGCCCTCGACGACGATGCGACCCCGGTCGGCGATGATCTGACGCATCCGGGCAGACAGTTCGTCTCGCGCCGGGCGGATCGCGGCGTAACCCGAGACGATCGCCGAGACCTGTGGGGTATGCAGCTGGCTGGTGATGTCGCGACCATCGAGTTCCACCCGGAAGCCTCTCGGGTCGGTGTTGATCACCATCGGCAGATCGGCCGCCGCCTGCCGCACTGCCTCTGCCTGATCGGGCGCGATGCCCTGGCCATCACACCAGATCGTCAACGCCCGGTACATCGAGCCGGTATCCAGGTACGCGGCTCCCAGCCGCTGGGCGACAGCCCTGGACGTCGACGACTTGCCCGAACCGCTCGGGCCGTCCACCGCGACCACCAGTGCGGGTTGCAGCATATTGCTCACCTCAGCAATCCAATCTCTTCGCAGTTCAGGAACGCAGGCCCCAACCATGCGCGCGGATCATCTCGCGCAGTGCGTCGGCCCGGTCCCTGGCCACCTCGACCGACAGGTAACCCGCCTCACGCACCGGGTCGTGCTCGATCGACAGGTCTTCAATGTTGATGCCGTTGGTGGTGATGTCGCTGAACAGTTGCGCCAGTGCGCCCGGGGCGTCCGGTATCTCGACGATGACCGCGACCACATCATCGGGACGTTTGCCACGCTTGGACGGCAGCGCCTCAGCGCCCTGATTGCCCCGCGCCAGCACATCAATGACGGTGCGCGGATCCTCCAGGGTGTCGATCAGCCGGTCCAGGTCTGCCCGCATCGCGACCAGTTGCTCCTTGATCGGCCCGGTGTTGGCGGCCACGATCTGCCGCCACAGGCTGACGTCCGAGGCAGCGATCCGGGTCACATCACGCACGCCTTGACCGGCCAGCCGCAGGTCATCGGCGGGCACCTGCGCCAACCGGGCTGCGGTCAGGCTGCTCACCAGTTGCGGGAAGTGGCTGACCTCGGCCACCGCCCGGTCGTGGTCGTGGGCGTCCATCTCGTGCAGGCGTGCCCCGCACGTGATGGCCAGTTCACGGGCGCGCTCGAGCACCCAGTCAGGGTTCTCTGGCCGGGGGGTGAGCACCCAGGTGCGGTCGACGAAGATCTCGGCAGCAGCGGTGAGGGGCCCGCTGTGGTGCGAGCCGGCCATCGGGTGCCCACCGACATAGCGGGCCAGATTGATGCGCAGCTTCTCCAGGTCGCGGACGATCCGTGACTTCACCGAACCAACGTCAGTGACAGCAGCGTGCGGGTAGGTTTCCAGTGCGTCTGCCACCACCTCGGCGATCGCCGCTGGCGGCACCGCGACCACCACCAACTGGACCTCGGCCGGGTGCGGCTGATCGAGGCGGCCAGCCCCCCGACCGGCAGCGACGACGGCGTGGGCATGGACCCGATCAGCCAGGTGCACCACCACACCCCGCTCGCTCAGCGCGCAACCCACCGAGGCGCCCAGCAGACCGGTACCGATGACTAGCGCGGGGCTGATCTGGTCAACACCCATGTCATTCCCTGATGCGACGGAACTTGCGGGCCTGGCTGCGGGTGCGGTCCAGCACTGCAACCTCCAGGCGGGCCCCGTGGCCCAGCCCGTCCGAGGCCAGCGCCAGGGCTGTCTCCAGATCTGCTTCCGGGTCGAACTTGCCTGCGATCCGGGCCGCCACGGCCTCGGCCTCGCCACCGACCACGACGAACCGCGGATCATCGGCGATCGTGCCATCGAACCCGATGCGGTAGATCCGGTCACCGCTGGCCGAATCGGCGACCTCGGCCACCACCAACTCGACCTCGAACGGCTTGTCGATGCTCGACCCGAACGCAGCACCCAGGATCTGGGCGTAGTAGTTGGCCAGCCCGCGGGCATTCACGTCTCGCCGGTCATAGGAGAAGCCCCGCAGGTCGGCATACCGGATGCCCGCGATCCGCAGGTTCTCGAATTCGTTATAGCGTCCGACCGCGCCGAAGCCGATCCGGTCGTAGATCTCACTGACCTTGTGCAGGGTGCCGGACGGGTTCTCGGCCACGAACGCGACACCGTCGCGGT
>JBMNPP010000245.1:0-2832 GCA_050943675.1 Brooklawnia sp. | reverse complement strand
AACGTCGGCCCATGCCGCGATTCCGGACCGGTGCGGCGGCCAGCCAACAGGATTATGACCTCGGCCAGGCCGGTGCGCCGCGAGGCCGGGTCGCGATCTGGGTCGACTCGTTCACTGATGCCTTCGCTGGTGGGCAGCTGGTTGCGATGGTGAATCTGCTGGTCAGCATCGGGTTTGAACCGAAGGTGATCTCGCAGGACGCCTGCTGCGGCCTGACCTGGATCACCACTGGCCAACTCGATGGCGCCCGCCGCCAGCTACGCCATGCCCTCGACGTGCTCACCCCGGTGGCTGCCGAGGGCATCCCGATCGTCGGGATGGAACCCAGCTGCCTGGCCGTGTGGCGTTCGGACGCCCCCGAACTGCTGCCCGAAGACGACCGCGTCCCGCTGGTGTCGGCATCGATCAGGACGCTGGCCGAGCTATTGGGCTCGCTGGAGGACTGGACTCCCCCGGCGCTGACCGGGCACACGATTGTCGCCCAGCCGCACTGCCACCAGGCCTCAGTGGTGGGCTGGCAGGCAGACCAGCAGTTGCTGGAACGCACCGGCGCCAAGGTGGTCGCCCTGGGCGGCTGCTGCGGGTTGGCCGGCAACTTCGGTGTCGAACGGGGCCACCACGAGGTCTCGGTCAAGGTTGCCGAGCACGACCTGCTGCCAGCGATCAGGGCCGCCGGGCCGGAGGCGATCATCCTGGCCGACGGCTTCAGCTGCCGAAAGCAGGTCGCTGACCTGGACGGCAGTGAAGCAGTCAGCCTGGCCCAGCTGCTGGTGGCGCACCTGTAACCGGGAGCAACCTCAGTCGCGCAGCAGCCGGCGGTGCTTGCTGGCGTGCGGCCGGGAGGCCTCTTCACCCAGGCGGGCAACCTT
Organism: Brooklawnia sp.; assembly: GCA_050943675.1. Classification (GTDB taxonomy): domain Bacteria; phylum Actinomycetota; class Actinomycetes; order Propionibacteriales; family Propionibacteriaceae; genus Brooklawnia. The sequence continues at coordinate 1,963 of JBMNPP010000245.1, read as the reverse complement.
GTTCTGCTCGTAGTCGGCGAAGTTGCCCTCGTACCAGAACCAGCGTGGCATCCCGTCGGCGTCCTCGCCCTCCCAGGCCAGGATGTGGGTGGCGACCCGGTCCAGGAACCAGCGGTCGTGCGAGATGACCACGCCACAACCGGGGAACTCCAGCAGCGCGTCCTCGAGGCTCTGCAGGGTTTCGACGTCAAGGTCGTTGGTCGGCTCATCAAGCAGCAGCAGGTTGCCGCCCTGCTTGAGGGTGAGGGCCAGGTTCAGCCGGTTGCGTTCACCACCGGACAGCACACCGGTCGGCTTCTGCTGGTCGGGGCCCTTGAACCCGAACGAGGCAACGTAGGCCCGGCTGGGCATCTCGAAGTTGCCGACCTTGATGTGGTCCAGGCCGTCCGAGACGATCTCCCACACGTTCTTCTCGGGATCAAGACCGCCCCGGCCCTGATCGACATAACTGATCTGGACGGTCTCGCCGACGCGCAGACCGCCCGAATCCGGTTCTTCCTCACCAACGATCATCTTGAACAGTGTGGTCTTGCCGACACCGTTGGGGCCGATGACACCCACGATGCCTGCCCGGGGCAGGTCGAAGGTCAGGTCGTTGATCAATACCCGCTCACCGAAGCCCTTGGTCAGCTTGTTGGCCTCGAGCACAACGCCGCCCAGGCGGGGACCGGGCGGGATGTTGATCTCGGCCGGGTCGATCTTGCGGTTGCGTTCTGCCTCGGCAGCCAGTTCTTCGTAGCGGGCCAACCGGGCCTTGTTCTTGGCCTGGCGCGCCTTCGGCGAGGAGCGCACCCACTCCAGTTCGCGTTCCAGGATCTTGGCGCGCTTGGCGTCCTTCTGGCCCTCGATGACCAGCCGCTTGCGCTTGGTCTCCAGGTAGGTGGAGTAGTTGCCCTCATAGGGGTAGAGCCGCCCGCGGTCGACCTCACAGATCCAGCCGACGACATTGTCCAGGAAGTAGCGGTCGTGGGTGATGCACAGCACCGCGCCCGGGTCGGTCTTCAGGTGGCCCTCGAGCCAGCTGACTGATTCGGCGTCCAGGTGGTTGGTGGGCTCGTCCAGCAGCAGCAGGTCGGGCTGCTCAAGCAGCAGTTTGCACAATGCGACCCGGCGGCGCTCACCGCCCGACAGCACATCGACGATGGTGTCCGGGGGCGGGCAGCGCAGGGCCTCCATGGCCTGGCCGAGCTTGGAGTCGATATCCCAGGCGTCCCTGGTGTCCAGTTCGGTTTGCAGCTCGCCCATCTCGGCCAGCAGGGAGTCGAAGTCGGCGTCCGGATCGCTCATCGCCTCGGAGACTTCGTTGAAGCGGCGCAGCATGCCCATCGTCTCGGCGACGCCCTCTTCAACATTCTCCAGCACCGTCTTGCCCTCGGTCAGCGGGGGTTCCTGCAGCAGGATGCCCACTGAGGCCTCCTTGGCCAGCATGGCGTCGCCGTTGTTGATCGGCTCGATGCCTGCCATCACCTTGAGCAGGGTCGACTTGCCGGCGCCGTTGGGGCCGACGACACCGATCTTGGCGTCAGGTAGGAACGACAGCGTGACGTTGTCGAGAATCAGCTTCTCGCCGATCGTCTTGCGGACGTTGTGCATCGTGTAAATAAACTCTGCCATTGGCGCGCGCGCTTCCTTCAGCTCGGGCTGGGGTGGGACCAAGCCATTATGCCCGAGCCCCGCCACATCACCCAAGCCGTGCGCACCGGCCCGGTTGCCGGGCTCAACCGACCGCGTTGGTGGCCTGGACGCGGCCCTTGTTGTAGCGCTCCAGTTCGTCGTTGACCGGGGCGATCACCAACTGGTCTGCGACCTCGGTGATGGAACGGGCCACCACCCGCTGGGCACGGACCGCCTTGGCGCGGGCATCCAGCTCGACACCCACCCGGGCCAGCAACCCGACCAGCAGCCCGGCCAGGCCGCCACCCAGCAGCAGCACGGTGGGCAGCGGCAAGCGTCCAACCAGTGG
>JBMNPP010000244.1:0-2884 GCA_050943675.1 Brooklawnia sp. | reverse complement strand
GTCGGCGATGGATGGCAGGTTGAGTTCTTTGGCGAGGCGGTGCAGTTCGTGCCAGGGCGGGCGTTGTTCCAGGCGGGCCCGTTCCAGGGCACCCCGGATGCTCACGAAGACCGGCGCATCAGAGACCCTTGCTGCGGCCTCCAGCGCCTGGGTGGCCGAGAGGTTGGCCAACCGCTCGAGCACCACCAGGTCGAAGAAGGTGTTCAGTGCCTCACTGGCATCAGCGTTGGTCCGGGAATGCTGCTTGCGCATCGTGATGTCGGGCCAGAACCAGCCGAGCACACCCAACACCAGACCGACACCAACCGGTATCGCCCCCAGCGAAGAGGCCAGCGGCGGCACGACGGCGGCGAAGATGGCCGGGACGACCAGGCCACCCAGGGCCAGCACCAGCTTGTTGACGAAGTAGTCGCCGACCGAGCGGCCCTGCAACACCAGGGTGCGCATGGTGCTGGCAGGCAACGGCAGGCGGGCGTGCTGGTAGAGCCAGGCCCCTCCCCGCTCCAGGCGCGAGCCGGCATCGGCCACCAGCAACGGCCCGGGCTCACTGGCGGTACCGGCGCGATCGCCGCCCAGGACGTCGAATATGTCTGCCAGGGCGATGTGCCGGGGCAGCACGCCACAAGCCGCGACCCAGCAGCCCACCGCGAGGACGGCGGCGGACACCACAGCCACGGCGAAGTGGGGATCAGGCATTTTGGGCCTCCCGCAGATTCTTCGGCGCGCCTGACCGCACCAGGATGCGGTCACGCCTGCGTGGTGCGGCCAGCCGGCGCAGGGCCCACAGCGAGCCGAGGTAGGCCAGGCCCAGCACGGCCAGGAGTACCTGCCCGGGGACGCTCAGGAATGCCACGAAGTAGCCGGGCGCGAACAGCAGGGCGCCGCCCAGTGCAGTCAGGGTGATCACCGTGACCTGCCGGACGACGATCTGCGGCTTGGCGCGTTCACTGTCGATCTCACGCATCGCGTGCAGCCGGTCCTGCAAAACGGCGCTGAGCGCCTGCAATGTTGCCGAGGCCCCCACGCCGCCACGCTCACCGACCAGGATCAATGCTGTCAGCACCGAGTCGGCGTCTGCCTGGTCGAGTTCATCGGCCATCTCGTGCAACGCGTCCCGCAACGGCCACCGATCGTCGAGACGGGCAACCAGTTCACGAACCGGCCCGGCCAGCGTCGGCGGCGCCTGCGAGCGTGTCGCCCGCAAGGCATCGGTGACCGACTTGCCGGTACCCACCGAGGCAGCCACCGCCCGCACCCAGCGGTCGAGCGCCTCCAGCAGCCGCAGTTCACGGTTGGGTGCATTGCCCAGCAGTTCGGGCAGCAGCGTGACCAGCACTGGCACCAGCAGCAGCGCCGGCACGAAACCAGTGAAGAGCATCACCAGCAGGCCGGTCACACCACCGATCACCAACCGCCAACGCCGCGCCCTGGACAACCCCTGCCAGCGCCTGCGTGCCCGTCCCAGCCCCGGCACGCGAATCGTGGTGGTCTCGGAACTGGCCGAGAAGCCCGCCCAGACGGTGAAACCGCCCGCGATCGCCATTCCCGCTCCCAGTCCAGCCACCAAGGCACTCATCGCTGCCTCCGCACCGCGCGCAGTTCACCGATCAGTTCGGCGCTGGGGCGGAACTCGACCGGACGGCCCTGCTCATCGGCCCGATAGGCGAGGTGGGTGACGGGCCGGTCGTTCTCCATGGCACCGGTGACTTCACGGATCTCACTGATGTAGCGGGTGCGGACCCCGCCCCGCCAGGTGTCATCGACCAGGCGGACGTGCACCAGCAGGTGCAGGTTGTGCGCGATCTGCCGATATGCCTCATCAATGGTGAGCACCCCACCCTGGGCAACCCGGGCAGCCAGCCGGTCCATCGTCGAGGCGGCAGAGTGCGAATGTGTCGTGCTCAGTGTGCCGGGGCCGGCCTGCATCGCCTCGAACATGGCACCCGCCTCGGCGCCACGCACCTCACCGACCACCAGCCGCGACAGGTTTTGCCGCAGTGCCTCCGGGATCAGGTCGGCCACAGTGTATTCGCCGAGGTTGCGCCCGTCCCGGTGTTCGCCGAGGCCCACTTTGGCCTGCAGGGCGAGGATATTGCGACGGTTCGGCAACAGGTGGGTGAGCAGTTCATAGTCGGTTTCCAGGGTTCCGATGCGCTCAGTGGTGGGGATCGCGTCGACGAGCCCCCGCAGCAGGGTGGTTTTGCCCGCGCCCTGGTCACCCGAGATCACGATCGACTTGCGGGCCAGCACTGCTGCCGCCAGCAGGTCAGCCACCTGGGTGGGCATCATGCCACCGTTGGCCAGTTGGGCCAGGGTGATGTCGGTGAGCAGGTGCTGGCGGATGACGATGGAGGGCCGGTAGCTGAGCCCGAATGCGATGGCATGCAGCCGGAAGCGGTTGCCTAGGGCGACGGTGGTCATCGGGTGTGCGTCGTCGAAGGCTCTGGCCGGGGTCGCATTGGCGGCCAGGAAGCGGATCGCCTCAACCAGTTCCTCATCCGAATCAGCCACTGGTGGCAGCTCTTCGCGGCGCCCGTCCCCGTGCTGGGCGACCACCGAATCCCAGCCGTGGATCTCGATGTTCTCGGCAGTGGGGATCTCGAAGAGTGGCTGCAGGCGTCCGTAGCCGAAGATGGCGTCGGTCACCGCGCTGGCATAGGCCTGTTCAACCTGCAGCGGCCACAGTTGTTCACCGGTCTGGCCGAGCTGGTCGGCGTGCGAGCGCACCACTGCCCGGATCACTGAGCGGCCCATCATCAGCCGGTCGTCAGCGGGCATCGGCCGACCCTGCTCGGCCGCCCAGTGCTGGGAGTTCTCGGTGATCTGTTCAGAGGCCTGACGGCGCAACTGGACGACCAACTGCCAATCGATGTCGACATGGGTG
>JBMNPP010000243.1:0-2895 GCA_050943675.1 Brooklawnia sp. | reverse complement strand
ATCCACTGACTCCTAAGTGACAATCCACTGACACTAGGGGCCGAAAACCGCTGACAAATAAGTGACAACTTGCACTAGCTGCAGCCGCTGGTCGAACCGCAGCCCTCGCAGACATAGCAACTGCCGGAAGGCCGCATCTTGGTGCCGCAGGTCATGCACAGTGGCGCGTCGACGGCCAGACCGGTGATGGCCTCCATGAGCTCACTTGTGGTGTGCGGCCTGGCCTCTATCAGGCTGGGCTGGATCGCTCCTGCCTCATCGATGCGGATGTCGTCGGCCGGATCATTCTTCAGCTGCTCGTAGTCGGGTAGCTGGGCCTCGTCCTCTTCGGACAGGTATGAGCCGGTCTCGACGTAGTGGGCGCGTTCGTCGGCAGTGTGGATCCCCAGCTCGGAACGCTCGTCGAAGGTGAGGTAGTCCAGGGCCAGCCGACGGAAGATGTAGTCCATGATTGATTGGGCGATGCGGATATCGGGGTCATCGGTCATGCCGGCCGGCTCGAACTTCAGGTTGGTGAACTTCTGCACGAAGCTCTCCAGCGGAACCCCGTACTGCAGGCCGATCGATACTGCGATCGAGAAGGCGTCCATCACGCCCGACAAGGTCGAGCCCTGCTTGCCGAGCTTCAGGAAGACCTCTCCGAGGCGTCCGTCCTCATAGGCGCCCGAGGTCATGTAACCCTCGGCACCACCGACCGAGAAGCTGGTGGTGCGTCCGGAACGAGACTTGGGCAGCCGCTGGCGCCGGGCGCGGTACTCGATGCGCACCTCGGGCTCGACGACGGCTGTCTCGGTCTTGGCTCGGGCATCGCTCAGCGGCTGGCCAACCTTGCAGTTGTCGCGGTAGACCGCGATCGCCTTGAGACCAAGCCGCCAACCCTCCAGGTAGACATCTGCGATCTCTTCGACGCTGGCCCCCTCGGGCAGGTTGACCGTCTTGCTGATGGCACCTGACAGGAACGGCTGCACCGCAGCCATCATTCGCACATGGCCCATCGGCTTGATGGCCCGCACGCCCATGGCAGTGTCGAACACCTCATGGTGCTGCGGCTTCAGGCCGGGAGCGTCCACCACATTTCCGTGCTCACTGATGTGGGCGACGATGGCGGTGATCTGCTCTGCGGTGTAGCCCAGGTTCTTCAACGCCTGCGGCACGGTGTTGTTGACGATCTGCATCGACGAGCCACCGACCAGCTTCTTGAACTTGACCAGCGAGAAGTCCGGCTCGATACCGGTGGTGTCGCAGTCCATCATGAAGCCGATGGTGCCGGTGGGCGCCAGCAGCGAGGCCTGCGCATTGCGGAACCCGTTGTGTTCACCCAGGCCGACCACCTGGCGCCACTCGCTGGTGGCCGCATCGCGCACTTCACCATCGATGTGGTTCAGGGTGCGCAGGTCATCATTGGCTGTCTGGTGCTTGCGCATGACGCGCTGGTGGGCCTGGGCGTTGCGTGCATAGCCCGCATACGGGCCCACCACAGCGGCGAGCTCGGCGCTGCGCCGGTAGGCGGCTGCCGTCATCAGGGAGGTGATCGCTGCTGCCAGGGCGCGCCCACCCTCGGAGTCGTACCCCTTGCCGAGCGCCATCAGCAGGGCGCCCAGATTGGCATAGCCGATGCCCAGCTGGCGGTAGTCACGAGTGGTCTGGGCGATCGGTTCGGTCGGGAAGTCAGCGAAGGTGATCGAGATATCCATCGCGGTGATGACGAACTCGACGGCCTTGACGAAGCGCTCGACATCGAAGGTGTCGTCTGCGCGCAGGAACTTCATCAGGTTGAGGCTGGCCAGGTTGCATGAGGAATTGTCCAGGCTCATGTACTCCGAGCAGGGATTGGACGCGGTGATGCGGCCCGATTCGGGGTTGGTGTGCCAGTCGTTGATGGTGTCGTCATACTGCAAGCCCGGGTCGGCGCACTCCCAGGCAGCCCGGGCGATCTTGTTGAACAGCGTCCGGGCATCGACGTGGTCGATGACCTCGCCGGTCATTCGGGCCCGCAGACCGAATTGGGTGCCGTCGGTCACTGCCTGCATGAACTCGTCGCTTACCCGCACCGAGTTGTTGGCGTTCTGGTATTGGACGCTGACGATGTCCTTGCCACCCAGGTCCATGTCGAAGCCGGCATCGCGCAGGGCGCGGATCTTGTCCTCTTCACGGGCCTTGGTTTCGACGAACTCCTCGATATCGGGGTGGTCGACGTCGAGCACGACCATCTTGGCCGCGCGCCGGGTCGCACCACCAGACTTGATGGTGCCCGCTGAGGCGTCGGCGCCACGCATGAAACTGACCGGCCCCGAAGCGGTGCCGCCTGACGAGCGCAGCAACTCCTTCGACGAGCGGATCCGCGACAGGTTGAGACCTGCTCCCGAGCCGCCCTTGAAGATCATGCCCTCTTCGCGGTACCAGTTCAGGATCGACTCCATCGAGTCGTCGACCGAGAGGATGAAACAGGCACTGACCTGCTGGGGCGCCTCGGTGCCGACGTTGAACCACACCGGCGAGTTGAAGCTGAAGTACTGGTTGAGCAGCAGCCAGGTGAGCTCTTCAGCGAAGACATCTGCATCGTGCTCGGATGCGAAGTAGCCATTGTCGAGCCCGGTGGCGCGGTAGACACCCACCACCCGGTCGATCAGTGTCTTGAGGCTGGCCTCGCGAGCCCGGGTACCCAGGGCTCCGCGGAAGTACTTGGTGGTGACGATGGTCGAGGCGTTCACGCTCCATGAACTTGGGAACTCGACGCCGTGCTGCTCGAAGACTGTCTCACCGGTCTTCCAGTTGGTCTGCACCACATCACGCAGCTCCCATTCGACCTGGTCGTAGGGATGCACCCCTTCGGTGGTGAAGACGCGCGCGATCGTCATTCCGCGCGGTACCGAGGCCACGTCCGGCATGGTGTCG
>JBMNPP010000242.1:0-2972 GCA_050943675.1 Brooklawnia sp. | reverse complement strand
ACCGGGCAGGAAGCCGGGCACGTCGACCAGGTTGACGATCGGGATGTTGTAGGCATCACAAAGCCAGATGAACCGGGCGCCCTTGTCCGAGGCGTTGATGTCGAGCACGCCCGACATCGACTTCGGCTGGTTGGCGATGAAGCCGACCGAGCGGCCATTGATGCGTCCGAAACCGGTCACGATATTGGTCGCATAGCCGGCCTTGACTTCGAGGAAGTCGCCGTAGTCGACCAATTCTGCGATGACATCGCGGACGTCGTAGCCCTTGTTGCCCTCGACCGGGACGATCTCGCGCAGCCTGGGGTTGGATTCGACGTTGTCGTCGGGATAGTAGACCGGGGGCTCCTCCTGGTTGTTCTGCGGGAGGAAGCTCAGGACCTTCTGTGCGATCAGCAGGGCCTGCTCGTCGTCATCGGCCACAAAGTCGGTGACACCCGAGATCGACTGGTGGGCGTCTGCGCCACCGAGTTCGTCCTGGGTGACCTGCTCGCCAGTGACCTGCTTGATGACATCGGGCCCGGTGATGAACATGTGGGCCTTGCGGGTCTGGATGATGAAGTCGGTCAGGGCCGGGCTGTAGACCGCGCCGCCAGCACAGGGGCCGGCGATGATCGAGATCTGCGGTACGACGCCGGACAGCTTCACGTTGGCGAAGAAGACCTTGCCGTAGCCCGACAGTGAGTCGATACCCTCCTGGACGCGCGCACCACCAGAGTCGTTGATGAAGACGAAGGGCGCACCGTTGGTGAGTGCGGCCTCCATCGTCTCGGTGACCTTGATGTTGTGCGTCTCGCCCGCCGAGCCACCCACCACGGTGAAGTCCTGGCTGGCCAGGTACACCGGGCGGCCCATCACCGAGGCGTGACCGGTGACCACGCCATCAGCGGGCATGTCCGCCTTGTCCATTCCGAAGGCGGTGGTGCGGTTCTTGCGAAAAGCGCCGGTCTCGATGAACGATTCCGGGTCGGTGAAGGCATCGATGCGCTCACGCGCAGTCATCTTGCCCTTATCGTGCTGCTTCGCTACGCGCGCCTCGCCGCCCCCGGCATGAACGCGAGCCCGCTCCTCGTTGAGGTGCGTCAGGCGTTCTTCCATGGAATGCTGCTTAGCCATTGACAAAGTCCCCCTCAGGCGGGCTCGACCGCGACGGTGGCGGTGCTGCCGTTGATCGAAACGTTGTAGGTGATCGGGCCGGCAAGTGCATTGGCCTGACCCTCGGCCGCGGCCTTCATCTGTGCCGCCGTGCGAGCCACCGACTTCGGACCCTCCGCACGGGCCTCGAGGAAGGTCGGTGCCACACCCGGGAACATCGCGTAGGTGAGCACATCTTCTTCGCTGCCATCGAAGCCGGGCAGCGCAGAAGCCTGCTCGACCAGCTGGTCCCATTCGGGCTCAAGCAGGTCGGCCGGGCGCTGGGTGATCGGCTCCTTCTGGGCCTGGGCCTGGGCCTTCTCGGTGACCTCGGCGTTGCGCTCGGCCGGGGAGGCACCGTAGTAGCCCAGCATCATGTCGGCGAACTCACCGGTCATGACCTTGTAATCGCCCATCAGCACGTTGAAGACGGCCTGGGTGCCCACGATCTGGGAGGACGGGGTCACCAGTGGCGGGTAGCCGGCGTCCTTGCGGCACACCGGGACCATCTGCATCACTTCGTCGATGCGGTCCTCGGCGCCCTGGGCGCGCAGCTGGGATTCCATATTGGACAGCATGCCGCCGGGGATCTGGGAGCTGAAGATATTGGTGTCGACCAGCGTTTTCGACTCGAACTCGGCGTACTTCGGCCGGATCGCGCGGAAGTGGTCGCGCACCTTGAGCACGCGCTCCATGTCGATACCGGTGGTGTAACCGGTGCCCTCGAGCATCTCGACGACGGACTCGGTCGGGTTGTGGCCCGGGCCAAGCGCCATCGAGCTGACCGCAGCGTCCACCACGTCGGCGCCGGCCTCGATGGCCTTCATCAGTGAAACCTGGGTGACACCAGTGGTCGCGTGGCAGTGCACGTTGACCTGCACGTCGCCGTAGGCATCCTTGATGCCCTTGACGATGTCATAGGCAGGCTGCGGCTTGAGCAGTGCGGCCATGTCCTTCAGGGCGATCGAGTCAGCACCCATGTCGAGCAGCTGCCCGGCGAGTTTCACGTAACCCTCGACGGTGTGCACCGGCGAGATCGTGTAGCAGATGGTGCCCTGGGCATGCTTGCCCGTGCGCTTGACCGCGGCCATGGCGTGCGCCATGTTGCGGGGGTCGTTCATGGCATCGAAGACCCGGAAGACATCCATGCCGAATTCGGCAGACTTGTCGACGAAGCGGTCAACAACCTCATCGTTGTAGTGACGGTAACCAAGCAGGTTCTGGCCTCGCAGCAGCATCTGCAGGCGGCTGTTGGGCATCAGCTCACGGAAGGTCTGCAGGCGCGCCCACGGATCTTCGTTAAGGAATCGGATACAGCTGTCGTAAGTAGCTCCACCCCAGCACTCGACCGACCAGTAGCCGGCAGCATCGATATCAGCACAGGCTTCGACCATGTCCTCCATGGCCATGCGCGTAGCCATCAGGCTTTGATGGCCGTCGCGGAGCACCAGTTCGGTGATACCTACTTCTCGGGGTTCGGAGACCTCTATTTGTCGCGGACTCATGTTGCTGATTCTCTCATGGCCTTTTAAGGGATGCGAACGGGGCCGCAAATGACCAGTACCGGACCCGCGCGCCTCACATTTGTGCCAAGTTCGGATACTGTCTGATTGCGAATCCGGCGTCAGGTGGACCCACAGGCGTCGAGCACGATGAGAAGGACGAACATGTGCGGACTCAAGGCCTTCATCTCGACCACCACGCTGGACGATGAGCGTATCCAGCAGGTGACCCAGGGCATGAAATGTGCCCGGCACCGTGGCCCGGACTCAACCGCCACCTGGCTTGACGACCGGGCCTGCTTCGGTTTCAACCGGTTGAGCATCATCGACATCGAACAC
>JBMNPP010000241.1:0-3060 GCA_050943675.1 Brooklawnia sp. | reverse complement strand
ATCCCCAGATCCCGGGTCAAGGTGGGGTTGCTGGCAGGGGTGGTGTGCTGGCTGGGCCTGGGCAATTCCGTGGTCGGCATAGTGGCTGGGATAGCGGCGGTGCCGCTCTCGATGGCGCTGCTTGCCCGGGCCGAGGCGGCACCCGAGCGTCAGCGGCAACAGCAACTGATCACCCAACTCCCGGAGTGCCTGGAGTTGCTGGCAGCCGCCCTGGATGCTGGGGTTCCGCTACGGGGGGCCGTCCAGCACGTCGCCACCCTCGCTCCCGAACCGAGCGCCGGGCTGCTGACCGGTGTGCTGGGGCACCTGCAGATCGGACGCTCGGATGCCCAGGCGTGGGCGACGCTGCACGACCACCCCGTCTGGGGTCCGATGGCACGTGACCTGGCCAGGTGCGCTGATTCGGGGGCTGGTGTGGCCGAGGTGCTGGGCGTGCATGCCACTGAGGCCCGCGCGCGGCGCCGTGCCCAGCGCGAGTTGCAGGCCCGCACCGTCAGTGTGCGTTCGGTGCTGCCGTTGGTGAGCTGCTTCCTGCCCGCGTTCGTGCTGGTCGGGGTGGTGCCGATCATTGCGGGCACCTTCTCGTCCTTCCTGCACGGCTCTTGAGTTATCCACAACGTGTTGTCCGTTTGGCCGGTTCCGGTCTGCGGCGCCGATGATCCAGCCGAACCCGATCAAGTGGGTTTCCCACCCGAAAGGAACCAAGCAAATGTCAACTGAAATCCAGATCACCGAGACCTCACTGCTGCGTCGCACCTGGCAGCGCGGCATGGCGACCGCAGAGTACGCGGTCGGCATCCTTGCAGCGATCGCCCTGGCACTGGTGCTGCTGAACGTCTTCCAGGACAGCGACTTCATCAGCGCCGTCCTGAAGTTCGTGACCAACATCATCGGCAAGGCCGGAGGAATGATCTGATCGAGGCTCAACGCAGGCGAGCGACGGTTACCCCGGGGGATCGTCGCTCGCCTTGTTGTTCCACCTGGGAAAGGCAGGAATGAAATGCGAGATCTCACTCGTCGCGCCAACAGGGGCATGGTGACCTTCGAGTTGGCCGTCGGCATCCTCTCGGCTGCGCTGCTCACCGCACTCCTCGGTTGGGGTATCGGACTGGTTTCGTTGCAGTCGAGGTGCACCGACGTGGCGGGGCAGGTGGCCCGCCAGTTGGGCCGCGGAGACAGCGTCGCGGCCGATGAGGCGCGCGGCCGCGTCCCGGCAGATGCCCGGGTGCAGGTGATCGAGGGTCCAGCCGAGGTCGAGGTGGTCGTCGTGGCGCAGGCCAGTTGGGGCGTATTAGGCCCGGTCGAGGTCACCGGCCGTGCCATCTCACCCACGCAGGGCAGGTGAGGGCATGAAACGTCCGCTCAGGAACCAACGCGGCGGCGGTTCAATGCTCACCCTCAGCGTCATGGTCGCACTGGTGCTGGTCGGGCTGGTCGGCGTGTGGCAGGTCGGTTGGCTGTCCTCAGGTGCCCGGGCCCGTTCGGTGGCCGATGTGGTCGCCCTTGCCGCCGCCCAGGCACAGCAGGACGGCCGCGAGGCCTGCAAGGTCGCTGGCCAGACCGCCACCGACAACAACGCCGAACTCGAAAACTGCGAAGTGACCACTGGCTGGGGCGAGTTCGTCGTGGAGGTCGGCATAAAGATGCAACTGCTACCCCAGGTACCCGGCGGCCCGGAAACCACCCACGCCGAATCCCGCGCCGGCGTCGTGGCCGACGTGGCCTGAGGGGCCCGCACGACTGAGAACCTGCTCGCCAAAATGCGCGAACTCGGCGACGGCGTGGTCCACGACGCGTACAAGCCACCGGAGACTCAGGCCGGGAGTTCGGGCGGTGGTGTTGGTGGTCTGGGCAGATCGCCCGGTGGCGATGTGTACGAACCGCCTAGTTGGTGGAACGAAGCCAATCGACGCAAAGTGCTGGACGGCACCATGGCAGTTGACGGCACGGGAACTTCAATACTGAACGGCGGACACCGGGCTGGCCGGGGCTGGCCGGGTAAGACCGAGTTCCCAGTGACGTGATGCCAAACATCCCCATGCCGAACCGGGGTTCTATGGAAAGCTCCTTGCTTGAAGGCGACCCCCATATGGCTATCGATGATTGCTTGCAGATGAGCCTGCTATCTGAAGTCACGATTCCCGACGAGACGTTGACACTCATCTCCGACACAGTCGATGCAGGCTTCGACCCTGATCTCGTTGATCGGACGCGTGGCTGGATCACCAAGCATCGTGAACGCAACAGCCGATCCGCCGCCTAAGCACGAGCAAGCCCGTCCGGAGTGACCAGATACTGGTATCCGACTAGTAATGCCCACCTGAAGTGGCCCGGTGCTAGCTGTTCCATACGATGCCTTCAGTGATGCCTGGGGTTCAACAGCACCTGCAGGAGCTCGGCGGCGGAGTCCTTGTCGAGCATCTGGTTGCCACTGCCGCACTTGGGTGACACGCAGCACGATGGGCAGCCGGTCTGGCAGTCGCAGCTGAGCAGGCGTTCCAGGGTGGCCTGCCACCACTGCTGGGCCACCTCGTAGCCGCGCTCGGCGAAACCAGCGCCGCCGGGCGCGCCGTCGTGCACGAAGATTGTGCAGGCATCGGTGTCGGGGTGCAGCACGGTTGACAGGCCACCGATGTCCCAGCGGTCGCAGGGTGCGAAGGCTGGCAGCAGGCCGATCGCAGTGTGCTCGGCGGCATGCACGGCAGAGCCCAGCCGGACAGCAGAGTAGGCCAGCTTTCCGGTGACCCCGTCGTCGATCAGCCACCACATCGACTGGGTGGTCATGCGGCGGGTGGGCAGGTCGAGCGGAGTTTCGTCCCAGACCTCGCTGGTGATCGCGTCCCGGCGCAGGTAGCTGGTCACCTGCCTGGACAACTCGACCTCACCCAGGCAGACCACGCCGTGGCCGAGCGGGCGCCGGGCGGTCTCGGCCAGCACCCGCACATCGCTGAGGCCCATCGGCTGGGTGTAATAGGGCAGGTCGGCACGGCTGACCATCGCCACCCCATCGACCGGCAGGTAGTGGTTTACCAGCCACTGCTCACCCTGGTGCAGGTAGAC
>JBMNPP010000240.1:0-3060 GCA_050943675.1 Brooklawnia sp. | reverse complement strand
CGACCGCCCCGGCCTGGAAATCAGGCTGGTTCTGCACCGGGCCGGTCAGGCCCGGGTTGTTCGGGTCGACCAGTGCCGGCACGCGCTGCCTGGTGCCCTTGCGCCAGGCACCCAGCCACTGGCGGCGCCACTGCGCCACCAGCACTGCGGGCACGAAATCCAGGGTTTCACCGATCAGTTCACCGTCGTCGTCCGCTTCGACCGCCTCGGCATTCGAGGCCAGCCAGTAGCGCAGGTCGTCCAGTTCGGAATAGCCGAATTCAGCAGCCTTCCGGTCGATCCACGCGTTGAGCTGCCAGATCCGGCCCTTCGCCCCGTAGACGATCTGCTGGGCAACAGTCGGGCAGTCGATGCGACCGGCTGGGTCACCCAGGTATTCGCCGAGCAACGCCGGCTCGGGCAGTCGGGCCTCGCTCATCATGTGGCTGGTGGCAAACCCGTCCATTGCATTGGCCACCGGGATCAGCGACAGTGCAGCCGTGCGGTAGCTGATCGCGGCCAGGTCAGCAGCCTCCTGCGGGTTGGCCCCGAAGAAGACGGTGTAGCCCGACGGCAGCAGCGCGTAGACATCGTCATGGCCGGCCATCACGTTCAGCGAGTGCTTGCTGACCACGCGGGCAGCCACCTGCAGCACGAAACCGCCGACCTTCTTGCCGACGGTGACGAAGTGCGACTCCATCGCGTACAGGATTCCCTGGCTGCTGGAGGCGTTCGAGACGTACATTCCGCCGGTGAGCGCAGCACCCAGGGCACCGGACTGGGCGGAGTGCTCCCCCTCGGGCTCGAAGAAGAACGGGTGCCTGCCCCAGACGTTGAGCTGGCCGTCAGCGCGGGCTGCCTCGTAGATCTCACTGATCTCGGTGGACGGGGTGATCGGGTAGCCGATGACCCCGCCGCAGACATGCTGCATCACATGCGCAATGGCACCATTGCCGTGGATCACACTGGGCGTGCCTGGGTATTTCGGCTTGTCGTGCAGCAGATCGGATGCAATGAGTCGGTCGGGGTCGATGTGGGTGGTGGACAAGACTGGCACCAGCTGCCCAGCCAGCAGGCCAACCGATAGTGCGGCTCGATCCTGACGACATCGCCCTTTGCACCGACTGCAAGACCTGCTGGCAGGAACTCAAGGGCGCATTCCTCTTCTGGATGCTGACCGGGGCACGGCGCCGGCAAATGCGCACCCTGGTCGACCACCTGGTCTATGCCGGGTTCGTGGGGTTCGGTTTCGCCTTCGTCGAGAACCTGCTGTACTTCGCTTCAGCACAGACACTGAGTGACACCATCTTCATGGCGATCGTGCGTACCGGATTCAACCTCTTCGGGCATTCCTTCTACACCTCGGCCATCGCGGTGGGCATCTACCTGGGACGCAGGCACCAGGGCAGTACCCGCGCGCTGTACTACATCGCTGGCTACGTGGCCGCAGTGCTGCTGCACTCGCTTTGGAACGGTGCAGCCACCCTGCTGGGCGGCATCGGCCTGATCACGGTGTACTTCCTGATCCTCACCCCGGCATTCATCGCCCTGGTCCGGCAGGGCATCAAGGCCCGCAACCGCGAGGGGCAGGTCATCGCCGCACAGCTGCCGCTGATGGCTCACCAAGGGTTGGTGCCCCATCAGGAGGCGCAGTGGATCTCGGCACTGCCCAACCGCGCAGCGATGCGGCGGCAACTCAAGGGCCAGGACGCCCAGCTGGCCCGCGCCCGCAACCTGGTCGAAGCCGTTGCCGAACTCGCGGTCATCCGGGATCGCTCGCTGGGCGAACCGAGCCTGTTCGAGGAGCAGGAGGAGGCCTACCTGGTGCAGGCGATCCTCGCCGAACGCCACTGGCTGCCCGGCGGCGGGTTCGGCTGGCAGGGCCCTGGCCAGGGCCCCGGTGGCACCGTTCCACCCGGCCCATACCCGCCCAATGCGGGATATCCGACCGGCGGGGGTTTCGGACGCTAACCTCGCACTCATGGGTCTTGAGGTGCGTGCATGACGCTTGCTTTCCTGCTGACACTGCTGGCCGGCCTGGCCACTGGCGTGGGCGGCATCATCGCGACGCTCGTCCGCGCCGGCAACTACCGGTTCCTGTCTTTCAGCCTGGGTCTTTCCGCCGGGGTGATGATCTACATCTCGATGATGGAGATGCTGCCGCAGGCCAACCTGCAACTGGCCCGGGAACTGGGGCGCGAGCGGGGTGCCTGGGTCGCGGTCGCTGCCTTCTTCGGTGGCATCGTGCTGACCGGCATCATCGACCGGCTGGTCCCGGAAAAGGTCAACCCGCACGAGACCGATCTGCGGCCGCATGCCGAAGCAGCGCGCAACCAGTCACTGGCCCGCACCGGCGTGGTCACTGCTGCAGCGGTGGCCCTGCACAACTTCCCGGAAGGCTTCGCAACCTTCATCTCGGCCCTGGAGGACCCACAACTCGGTATCCCCATCGCCATCGCGGTCGGTATCCACAACATCCCCGAAGGGATCGCGGTGGCGGTGCCGATCCACCAGGCGACGGGCAGCCGGCGCAAGGGCATTGTCGCAGCGTGGCTGTCCGGCCTGGCCGAACCCATCGGTGCGGTGGTGGGTTACCTGCTGCTGCGTCCCTTCCTCAGCGAAACCACCCTGGGGATCACCTTCGGGGTGGTCGCCGGCATCATGGTCTTCATCTCATTCGACGAGTTGCTGCCGGCCGCCCGCGAGTACGGCGAACACCACCTGTCCGTCTACGGCCTCATCGTCGGGATGGCGGTCATGGCGCTCAGCCTGCTGCTGCTGCTGATGTGACATCCCTGCCCACGGGAAAACAGAACGGACCCCGGCAAGGGGGTCCGTTCGGGTGTTTTTGTCAGCGGGCTATTCCTGCGCCCAATCGAGGGTGGGTACCTGGGCAGCGAACTCACTCAGCAGGACGCCCGAGGCATCCAACGCTGAAAGCTGACCGACGCCAACCTTCTCCTCGAGTTCCTGCCCGAGCACCCGCAACTCGCGGGTGCCACGCAGCGAATCGAGCACCGCGGCCTCGGCCTGTGCCCACATCCACGACACCTGCTGGGCGGCGCGGTAGGTATCCAGCCC
>JBMNPP010000239.1:0-3072 GCA_050943675.1 Brooklawnia sp. | reverse complement strand
TCACCAGTTCGCTGCAGCGGCTGGGTTACCAGGGGCTAACGGTCCGCCAGGGCAAGCGTTTCGAGATCACGGTTGACGGCGAGGTCACCGACGAACAGCTTGACCAGATCAGGGACGCCGCTGAGCAACTGCTGGCCAACACCGTCATCGAGTCCTTCGATGTGCGCGTGGAGGGCGAGCAGTGACCAGTCGGATCGGGGTCGTCACCTTCCCCGGCTCGCTGGACGACCAGGACGCCCGCCGGGCAGTGCGGCTGGCTGGCGCCGAACCGGTCGCCCTGTGGCATGCGTCCGACTCGCTGCAGGGGGTTGACGCGGTGATCCTGCCGGGCGGCTTCAGCTATGGCGACTACCTGCGTCCGGGTGCGATCGCCGGGTTCGCACCGGTGATGGGCGAGATCGTGCGGGCAGCCAACGAGGGCCTGCCAGTGCTGGGCATCTGCAACGGCTTCCAGGTGCTGTGCGAAACCCACTTGCTGCCCGGTGCCATGCTGCGCAACGCCAGCCAGCGGTTCATCTGCCGCTCTGTGCGGTTGCGGGTCGAGACCGTCGACACCACCTGGACCTGCGATTACGCGGTCGGTCAAGAGATCACGATTCCGCTGAAGAACGGCGACGGCAACTACACCGCTGACGCGCAGACGCTGAGGATGCTGGAGGACGGCAACCAGGTGGTCTTCCGCTACCTGGACAACCCGAACGGGTCGAGCAACGACATCGCCGGCATCACCAATGAGCGCGGCAATGTGGTGGGTCTGATGCCGCACCCCGAACACAGCGTCGAGGTCCTGACCGGCGACAGCCGCGACGGGCTGGGTTTCTTCACCTCGGTACAGAAGTTCCTGGCGCTCACGGTCTGATTACCCGCCGGGCATCAGCCAGTTCACGATCCGGGCAATGGGGTGGCGGAGAGCCTGGCGGGGGTGTCGTCCGGTAGCCTTGGGTCGTGGTTGACACCGTGCAAAATGCCCGCCAGACGCCTGATGCCGAACAGCCCTGGGCGACGCTTGGCCTAACCGAATCCGAGTACCAGCAGATCCGTGACCTGCTCGACCGGCGCCCCACTGGTGGCGAGCTGGCCATGTACTCGGTGATGTGGTCTGAACACTGCAGTTACAAGTCATCGAAGCTGCACCTCAAACGCTTCAGTGAGCTGCCGCAGACCACCCCGCGCGGACCACTGCTGGCCGGCATCGGCGACAACGCCGGCGCGGTCGACATCGGGCAGGGGTACGCCATCACCTTCAAGTCCGAATCGCACAACCACCCGTCGTTCGTGGAGCCCTACCAGGGCGCCGCGACCGGCATCGGCGGCATTATCCGCGACATCCTCGCAATGGGGGCCCGTCCGATCGGTGTCATGGACGGCCTGCGCTTCGGCCCGCTGGACGCCCCCGACACAGTGCGGGTGATGACCGGGGCCGTGGCCGGCATCAGCGGTTACGGCAACTGCCTGGGGCTGCCCAATATCGGTGGCGAGCTGTACTTCGATGCCACTTATGCCGACAACCCGCTGGTCAACGCGCTGGGTGTGGGGGTCATGCGCCATGAGGACCTCAAGTTCGCCAAGGCCACCGGCATCGGCAACAAGGTCATCCTCTACGGTGCTGCGACCGGCGCTGACGGTATCGGTGGGGCCTCGATCCTGGCCTCGGAGACCTTCGACGACACGAAGCCGAGCAAGCGTCCCGCAGTGCAGGTGGGCGACCCCTTCATGGAGAAGCTGCTGATCGAGTGCACGCTTGAGTTGTTCGAGGCAGACCTGATCACGGCGATCCAGGACCTCGGGGCAGCCGGCATCTCGTGCGCGACCAGCGAACTCGCCTCGGCTGGTGACGGGGGCATGCACTGCGAACTCGACCTGGTGCCGCTGCGCGACGAGTCGATGAGCCCCGAAGAGATCCTGATGAGCGAATCACAGGAACGCATGATGGCGATCTGCGAGCCCGACGACGTGGACGCCTTCCTGGCGATCTGCGCCAAGTGGGACGTCCAGGCCACCGTGATCGGCGAACTGATCGAGGGTGACCGGCTGTTCATCGACTGGCACGGCGAGCGGATCGTCGACGTCGACCCGCGGACAGTCGCCCATGAGGGGCCCACCTACGACCGCCCGCAGCGGCGTCCGGACTGGATCGACGAGCTGAACCAGGACCACGCCAACAACCTGCCGCGCCCGACGACCGCTGCCGAACTGGCCCGGGCCGTGCTTGACCTGGTGGCCTCGCCGAACATGTGCGACATCACCTGGGTCACCGAGCAGTACGACCACTACGTGCGGGGCAACACCGTGCTGTCGACGCCGGCCGATGCGGGCATGCTGCGCATCGACGAGCGGACGAACCTGGGCATCGCGCTGGCCACCGACGCCAACGGCCGCTACAGCCAGCTGAACCCGTACCTGGGTGCGCAATTGGCGCTGGCAGAGGCCTACCGAAACGTCGCGGTCTCGGGTGCCGAGCCCGTGGCAGTCACTGATTGCCTGAATTTCGGATCTCCGGAAGACCCGGAAGTCATGTGGGCGTTCGTTGAAACCATCAAGGGTCTGGTTGACGCCTGCCGTGCGCTCGGGGTGCCGGTCACCGGGGGCAACGTCAGCTTCTACAACCAGACTGGCGGCCGCAATATCCTGCCCACCCCGCAGGTCGGCGTCCTGGGGGTCATCGACGACGTGCGCAACCGCATCCCGATGGGGTTCGTCAATCCCGGTGATGCGGTGCTGCTGCTCGGTGAGACCAAGGAAGAATTCGGTGGTTCGGCCTGGTCGCAGGTCGCCCACGACCACCTGGGCGGGTTGCCGCCCTTCCCGAACCTTGAGGCCGAGCAGGTACTCGGCACGGTGCTGGGACAGGCTGCCAAGCGTGGCCTGGTGGCCAGCTCGCACGACCTGTCGGACGGTGGCCTGTCCATCGCGTTGACCGAGTCATGCCTGCGCTACGGCCATGGCGTCTCGGTCGAACTGCCCGAAGGCCTGGACGCCGCCACCTGGTTGTTCAGCGAGAGCCCGGCGCGCGCGATCGTCTGCATAAACCCGGCAAAGCTGGACGAGTTCACCGCGCTGTGCGCTGAGCAC
>JBMNPP010000238.1:0-3120 GCA_050943675.1 Brooklawnia sp. | reverse complement strand
GATGAAGATGTCATCCTCATCCATCGGCTGGCTCAGCCAGCGGGTACCCGGTCCGGCGGCACCGTTGCCCTCGTCCAGCAGCAACTCGATCAACTGCCCGAGCAGCCCCGCCAGCAGGCTGACCTCGGATTCCTCGAACAGACAGGCAACTCTGCCCCGTTCACGTCTGAATGCATGCATCATTCGGCCCTGTCCAGAGTCGCCCAAAGTCCAAAACTGTGCATGGCCTGCACATCACGCTCCATGGATTCCCGAGCCCCCGAACTGACGATCGCCTTGCCCTCCATGTGCACCTGCATCATCAGTTTTTCAGCCCGGTTGTGTGGATAGTTGAAATATGTGCAGAACACATGGGTCACGTAGCTCATCAGATTCACCGGGTCGTCCCACACGATGGTGACCCAGGGCTTCGCCGTGCTCAATTGCTCGGCCTGCCGTTCGTCCACCACGGTGTCGCCCGCCGGACGCACTGGTGTCGCTTCGCTGACCATGTGCCCATTGTGGCCCATGAGGTCAAGCGAACCCCTCAGCAGCGCCCTAAGCTGCTCACTATGACCTCGACTGCGTTGCTTACCGACATGTACGAGCTGACGATGATCAAGGCAGCGCTGCACGCTGGCACGGCATTTCGTCGTTGCACCTTCGAACTGTTTCACCGTCGGCTGCCACAGGGCCGCAGTTATGGGGTGACCTGTGGCACCGGGCGTGCGCTTGAGGCGGTGCGCAATTTCAGGTTCGGTGAGTCCGAGATCGCCTTCCTGACCGAACGCGGTATCGCCGACGACCTGCTCACCGATTGGTTGGCCAACTACAAATTCTCTGGCAACATCCGGGGCTACGGCGAGGGCGAACTATTCTTCTCGGGCTCACCGGTGCTGGTGGTTGAGGGCACCTTCGCCGAGGCAGTGGTACTCGAGACCGTGCTGCTCTCGATCTTCAATTACGACTCGGCCGTCGCCTCGGCCGCGTCCCGCATGACGCTGGCTGCCGAGGGCCGGCCCATCATCGAGATGGGCAGCCGTCGCACCAACGAATGGGCGGCCGTCGCTGCTGCGCGGGCAACCTGGGTGGCTGGTTTCGGTTCCAGTTCAGACCTGGAGGCCGGCCGCAGTTGGGGGATCCCGGTCAGCGGCACCGCAGCCCACGCCTTCACGATGCTCTTCGATTCCGAAGAGGACGCCTTCCGCGCCCAACTGGCCTCGCAGGGCGACGACACCACCCTGCTGGTCGACACCTACGATGTCGACGAGGCGATCCGGGTCGGGGTGCGGTTGACCGAGGGCAGGCTGGGCGCGATCCGGCTCGATTCCGGCGATCTGCGTACCGAGGTGGTCCGGGTACGCAAACTGCTTGATTCGCTGGGCGCCACCCAAACCCGGATCATCGTCACCAGTGACCTTGACGAATACCAGATCGCGGCCCTGCGCGGCGCACCGGTCGACGGTTTCGGGGTGGGTACCTCGGTGGTCACCGGTTCAGGGCACCCGACCTGCGGCATGGTCTACAAGATGGTCAGCCGGGCAGACTCCGATGACCCGGATGCACCGCAGTTGCCGGTGGTGAAGAAGTCGCAGAACAAGGGCACCATCGGCGGCCGCAAGACCGTGATGCGCCAACTCGACGACAACGACAAGGCCACCGCCGAGGTGATCGGGATCGATATCACCCCACGCGCCGACTCGAACGACCGGATGGTGATGGTCGACCTGGTCAGGCAGGGCGAGATCATCGGCGCCGAGCCGCTCCAGGCTGCCCGTGACCGGCACGAACGGGCCCGCACCGAACTGCCCCTGGCAGGGCTGAAGATCAGCCGCGCCGAGCAGGCCATTCCGACCGTTTTCATGGACGAGGGCGGGGTATGGGACGAGAACATCTACCTGGCGGGTAAACCCCCGGCCAACCTGTGATGATCATCACTGCTGTGATCGTGGCCATATGCTCGATGTACAGGAATTGAGGAGGAAGCCTTGACCACCGCATTGATCGTCGTCGACGTGCAGAACGACTTTTCCGAGGGAGGCTCGCTGGCCGTGACTGGCGGCAACGATGTCGCCCGGACCATCGCCGAATACGTCGGAGCAGACTTCAGCCGGGCGGAGGGCCTCGGCTACGACTATGTGGTGGCCACCCGTGATCACCACATCGACCCGGGCGAGCACTTCAGCGATGATCCCGACTTCGTCGATTCATGGCCCCGCCATTGCGTGGCTGGCACCAGCGGCGCGGAATTCAACCCGGCGGTTGCGAACCTGCCCTTCCACGCGGTCTTCGACAAGGGCGCCTACTCGGCGGCCTACTCAGGTTTCGAGGGCACCATCGGTGGTACCGAAGACGGCGAGGGTCTGCATGCCTGGCTCAACCAGCGCGGTGTGCTGCACGTCCACGTTGCCGGACTGGCCACCGACCACTGCGTGCGCGCCACTGCCCTGGACGCCGCGCGACTCGGCTACCACAGTTCGGTTTTGCTCGACCTTTCAGCACCAGTCAGTCCCGAGCGGGTGCCGCAGGTGATCGAGGAACTCCTCAACGCACAGGTGCTGGTCACCCGATAGGTGCGTGCTTCCCGGGCTGCCAGGGGCTTGGTACCCGGGTGAACCCGTTCATCACCGCGGCCAGACGCATCGGCCGCTCCATCTGGAAGATCTCTTCGAGCAGCAACGGTCGCCCGCTGTCATCGGACAACGGGACCTGCCAGTTCGGGTATTCCTTCCAGGTACCCGGCTGGTTCTGTATCCGGCGGTCACCGACCGCGTCGACCAGGGCCACATTCAGCACGCGGGAGTTGGTGGCGTACAGCCACCGGTACAGCCCGAGCACCTGCTCTTCGACCACATCATCCAGCTCATCGTTGAGCATGCCGCGCTGGTCGAGGCGTTCCAGCCAGCGCTGTTGCTCGTGGTTCGCGGCCGCTTCCTCCTGCTCCAGTGACTCGGTGAGCAGACCCAACTGGTGCCGCAACTTGACGTGGTCGTTGGCCAGGTACCCGGCGGTGGGTGGCAGGTCGTGGGTGACCACTGAGGCCATCGCCAGTTCGCGCCAGTGTTCGGGCGGTACCGGTTGGCCATCACTGCCGTACTCGAACCACAGCACCGAGGTACCCAGGATGCCGCGCTCAGCGAG
>JBMNPP010000237.1:0-3196 GCA_050943675.1 Brooklawnia sp. | reverse complement strand
AGTCCTTCTTCAGCTGCCCGGTCGACCAGCTCACTGCACTGGGCGAGCTGGCGCGGCATTACAAGGGCAGCGACCTGAGCAATGCTGTGGTGGTCAGCCCCGACCTCGGCAACGCCAAGAACGCCACCCAGTTCGCCCGGCTGCTCGGGCTGCCGGTTGCGGCAGGCTCCAAGCGCAGGCTGGCCGACGACAAGGTGGTCGTCGACTCGATCGTCGGCGACGTGGCCGGACGGCACACCATCGTGCTGGACGACGAGATCGCCACCGGCGGGTCGATCATCGAGATCTGCCAGCGGTTGAAGGACTTCGGCGCGATCTCGGCGTCAGTGGCCTGCACCCACGGCCTGTTCTCCGGACGCGCAGTCGAACGGCTGCGCAGTGTGGAGTTCATCAAGGAAGTCGTCACCACCAACACCGTGCCCGCCCCGCAGGGCTGGCCCGAACTGCAGACCATCAGTGTTGCCTCACTGTTCGCCGAGGCGATCCAACGCATCCACCACGGGCGTTCGGTGAGCAAGATGTTCAAGGGCGTCGACCCCGCCTATGCTCCGCCGACAGCACCCGAGGGCCTGTTCTAGACGACCCCGGTGACCCGGCGCAGCCCGACACCCAGCGGCAGTTGCTGGAACTGGCCGCCGACATGCACCAGGTGGTCGTCGTGCACGATCAATTGTGTGGCGTAGCAGCGCAGTGCCTCGACCAGGACCTCGCGCTGTTCTGGCAGGTCGAACCACTCGAAGCCCTCGGCCTGCGGTTGCGAGGCGACCTCGACCATCGGCACCCCGCTCAGCCGGGAGGCCTCCCGGGTGATCTCGTGCGCGCGGACGTGGTCGGGGTGGCCGTAGCTGCCCAGGTTGTCGTAGCTGACCAGCACCGTGGGCTGCACCCGTTCAATCAGTGCCATCAGGTCGGCCACGGCCTCGTTCAGGCTGGCGGAGGTGAAGCTGTCCGGGTCATCGGCGTCGGCTGGTCCGGCCTGCCCCTCGGCCACCCAGCGCATACCCGAATCGCGGTAGTCGCGCGGCGGCAGGCCGGCGGCGCGGGCTGGCGGCGTCCCGAGGAAATCGTGGTCGCGAGCTCCGAGGACGTCCAGGGCGCAGGCCAATTCGCGGCGTCGCACATTGGCCAGGTCGTCGGGGGTGATGTTGGCCGGCAGTACACCGGGCACCACCTCACCGCGTTCACCTCGGGTGCAGGTGAGGATCTCGCAGTTCACGCCGCGGTTGATCAGCCAGGCCAGCAGCGCCCCGGTCGACAGGGTTTCGTCGTCGGGATGTGCGTGCACGAACAACGGGGAGACCTGCCGCTCCGGCTCACGGGACAGCACGTCAAGGGGCGTACTCATCGGGCTACCTCACCTCGATAGACGGTTTCGATCTCGGCAGCGACCACCGGCCAGCCGCGGCTGGCAGCGAACTGGTGGCCAGCTGCTCCGAAGCGGGCACACAGTTCGTGGTCGTCGGTGAACCTGCGCAGGGCCTGCGCCCAATCCCTGGGGTCCCGGGTGTCGAGCAGCAACCCGGTGGTGCCGTCCACGACCGATTCGGTCATGCCGCCGGTGCGGGTGGCGATCACCGGGATACCGCTGGCCGATGCCTCAAGGTTGATCAGCCCGAAGGTCTCCGACAGGCTCGGGTTCAACAATACGCAGGCGCTGCGCAGCAGTTTGGCCAATTGTGGCCGGTCCTGCGACCCGATGAACAGCACCTCGTCGCTGACCTGCAATTCATCAGCAAGGTCACGCAATTGCTGGGCGTACCACGAGAAGTCGACCGAGGTCTGCCCGGCGACCACCAGCCGGGGCCGGTGCCCCACCGGCAGTTCAGCCAGCGTCCGGATCGCCAGGTCGGGGCCCTTGAGGGGTTGCAGCCGGGCCGCGAAGATCAGGTAGCAGCCATCCCAGGCCCAGTGCCGCTCGTGCGCGCCGAGCGGCCGGAATACCTCGAGGTCGACACCGGGCCGCACCACACTGATGCGGTCGACCGGCGGGCCATAACGTTCGATGATGGTGGCCTTCTCGGCCTGGCTGACCGCCACGATCCGGTCTGATTCGGCGGCCACCAGCCGCTCACCGGCCGGACGTCCAGGCGATTCGGGTTGTTCACCGGCGGCCAGTGGCGCACCCAGGGGGGCGGCCACCGAGTGGTAGCTCTGCAGGTGCGGCACGCCCGCGGCGCGCGCGACCCGCAGGGCGGCGACCCCACTGAACCAGTGGTGGGAGTGGATGATGTCGACCTGTTGCCCGTGCAGTGACCACCACTGGGCCATCGCATCACTGAACGGTTCGATGAGCACTTCCTGGGCGCTCTTGGCCACCGACACCGGCGGGCCGGCACTCAGGTTGTGGACGCGCACCCCGGGCGCCAGTTCGACCACATCGGGTAGGGTCGGCTCGTCGCGCCTGGTCAGCAGGTCGACCTGGTGCCCGCGGGCACCCAGTGCCAGTGCGGTGTTCAGTTCGACCACATTCATGCCGCCGGCGTCTGCCGACCCCGGTGATGCCATGGGCGAGGTGTGCAATGACACCATCACCACCCGCAGTGTCGGCATCGGCTCGCTTTCGTCCACCGGACTACTCAATCATGAAACCAATCAAAACCGGACTCAGCCGGTCACCCGCACCACGCCATGGGCGCCGCGCTCGGCGTCGCTCATGATGTGCGAGACCACCGGGTAGTGGCCGGCCTCGGGGAAGACCAGCTCGACGAAGCCACCCTGGGCGGGCAGCAGACCCAGTGCCTGCGAACCGCCGTCCTGGTTGCCAAACGCGTCACGACCCCGGTCCAACTGGTAGGCGCCCTCGAAGTAGACGGTGTCGAACTGCCCGCCGACGATGTGGAAGCTGCTGGACAGGTTGGGCCCGGCGTCCAGTACCCAGAACCGCACCCGCTCACCCACGCGGGCCTCGAAGACGTGCTGGTCGTACTGGTTGGCGATGCCGTTGAAGGTAACGAAATCGGGTTGGCCGGTGACGACCCGGTCGGTGGCCACCTCGGTGGCGGACCCGGCCTCAGCTGCGGCACCACTGAGGTAAACCTCGGACTGCACCACCACGTAGCTGCGGTCGACCTCGGGCAGGCCGTCGGGTTCGATGATCACCGCACCGTGCATGCCGGCAGCGATGTGGGCGCTCATCGGCACCGTCGAACAGTGGTACATCCAGATTCCTGCCCGGTTGGCAGTGAATGTGTAGACC
>JBMNPP010000236.1:0-3271 GCA_050943675.1 Brooklawnia sp. | reverse complement strand
TGCGTTACCCGGCACTGCCCAAACTGCTGGCCGAGCCGTTCCAATTCCGCAACGCGGGCAAATACCTGCAGTACTTCGGAGCAGGCGCGCTGCTTGCCGGCATGACGATCGGCAGTGGTGAGGTGGTCGCGACTCCCAGGCTGGGTTCGTACCTGGGCGCGACCGTCGGTTGGGTACTGCTGCTGGCGGTTGTCACCAAGTGGCTCTTCCCGTTCCTGATCGGACGCCACGTGGTGCTGACGGGGCAGTCGGTGATGGATGCGCTGGCCAGGCACAAGTGGTTCCATGTGTTGTGCATCATCGTGACGCTGATCGGCTTCGGGGCGTTCTGGGCTGGCATGGCTGGCCTGGTGGGCATCTCGTTGCAGTGGCTCACCGGGGTGGGTAGCGCCACGATGTGGGCGCTGATCACTACTGCGGTCGTATTCGTCATGATGCAGGTCGGAAACTTCGCGTTCATGGAGAAGGTGCAGATCGTCTGCAGCATCTACATGGCGCTGGCAGCAGTAATCACCCTCATCGCCGTCAAGCCCGACTGGGGCGTGGCGTTGTCCAGTCTGATACCCACGGCTCTGCAGTACCCCGATTGGCTCGCAGCGGTTGCGCCCGAAATCGTTGCCACCCCTGTCACTTTTGAGGTGCTGGGCGCCTTCGGTCTGATCGGTGGCGGGTTCATGGAGTACCTGGCCTACGGCAGCTGGGCAACCGAGAAGCACTGGGGTCTCACCGGGTCGCCGACCACCGAGACACCGAAGATCGACACCAGCGAGAAGAACATTCGCACCGGCCTCAAGTGGCTGAACCCGGTCAAGATCGATGTCACCTCAGGCTTTGTTCTCATTGCCCTGACTGCACTGTCGTTCTACCTGGTTGGTGTATTCCTGCTGTTCCCCGACCACCTGGTTCCTTCGGGTTTCGACCTCGTGCAGCACCAGGCCACATACCTGGCCCAGACGAGCACGGTGTTGCTGTGGATGTTCAAGGTCGCCGTGGTGATCGTGTTCGCCACCACCCTGTACGGCTGGCTGGACGGACTGCCCCGGGCATACCGGATGGCATGCCGCCCGCTCATGCCAAACCTGGTGGACCGGATCTCGCCGAAGGCCTGGCACCTGTTCTGGCAGGCAGAGTTGATCATCGTTGGCACCCTGTGGATGCTGCTCAACCTGAACCCCGCCCAGCTGATGCTCTTCGCCGGCCAGCTCAGTAACGTGATCCTGCCGGCCGTCTTCCTCTGGATGGCGATCTTCCCGCTGGATCGTATGCTGCCCAAACAGTTGCGGCTGCGGGGTGCCATGAAGGTGTACGCGGTGACGGTCGCCATCATCTTCTCTATCTTCGCCGTGGTCTCGGCCTGGAGTATCTTCAGCGCAGTGACATAGGGATCAATTCCCAGAGAGCCGCTTCCGCAAGGGGGCGGCTCTCTTGTCTGTTCCCAGGGTGCGACTGGCGGGTTACCAGGTCGGGCAGTGGCTGGTCCTGCGAGCCGCGACTGGGAGGGCCGGATTGAACCCATGGCCAGGCGTTCGATGCGGTGCTGCGTCCGGCAGCCGACGGCACCTAGGGTGGCGGGCAAGCAATCCCTACGATCAAGGAGTTCTCATGGCGAAAGCCAGCATCAGCAGTGCCAGCACGCACTGGGAAGGAAGCCTTTTCGAGGGCCAGGGGCAGACGAGCCTTGACACCTCAGGGTTGGCGACCTTTGACGTCACCTGGGGCAAGCGCGCAGAGGCGGGCCAGGGAGCCACAAACCCCGAGGAACTCCTCGCGGCCGCCTACGCCACCTGCTTCTGTATGCAGTTCAGCAACGGGCTGAACGAGGACGGCAACCCGCCGACCAGCCTTGACGCCACCGCTGAGGTGACCTTCGTGCCCGGCAAGGGTGTGACCGGCATCAAGCTCACGGTGCGCGGTGACGTCCCTGGCCTGGACGACGCGGGGTTCCGCGAGAAGGCCGAGTGGGCCAAGGACAGTTGCCCGATCGGCCAGGCGCTGCAGGCAGTGCCCAGGGAATTGGTGTTCGGCTAGGCATCATCCGGTTCGGGTTCAGCCACCTCGATGCAGACAGCAGCGGTGACCTCGGCTCCGCACTCGTCGTCCTGGGGTGCGGTCAACGTGATGCGATGCCACCCCGGTCGCAGGCTGGCCACCACCAGGTCAGTTCCAACGCCCAACACCCCATCCAGGCTGGACGTCCACACCAGCCGATCACCGGGTGGTGTGCCGTGGTCCGGTGACAGTGCGGTGCCACTGAGTTGGACAGGGGTCACCCGATGCAGGATTATCGTCATGCAGAGCAGTACAAGGGAATGCGTCAACGTCTCTGGCCGGTCATGACTCCAGGTGGTCGAAATCAACGCCAGCGCGCTGGTCAGCCACAACAGTCGAATCGTGAACTGGTGCGTCACGCTGCTGAAGGCAGATGTGGCGACCTGCTTTTCAGACATCGTCACGATGAACAGCAACCCCATGGCTGCCGCCATGAGGATCCCACTGTGGGCGGTGAGGACGTCGATGCCGGACGCGCCGCTGAACATTGCGGTGATGGTCACCACCAGCGCTCGGCGCCAGTTGTCGCGTAGCGCCGCCAGCACTGCGACCAGTGCGACGGCTGCCAGGAACGCCAGCAGCACCTTCGGTGCGGTTACCGCGACCAGGGATGAGCCAACTGCCACCAGAAGCGTGAGCGGCAGGAGGAACTTGTGGCTACCGGAAACAGCTGGTCCGGGCATGGGTGCCCTCACGCCGCCCCAGCCTGGAATCCAGCAACAAACTCATTCATCTCCCTGGCGTAACGGGTGATGTCCCAGTAGCTGGGAGCCTCGCCACGATCGCCGAAACAGTCCTGCAACGGCTGTGCGGCACCCAGCTTGTCCGCCAGGGCAGTCGCCAGCGCATCACCATCGCCCACCGGCACCACTGTGATGTCATCGACAGTCTGGGCGAACTCGCGCATCCCGGGGGTGTCGGTCACCACCGCAGGCATCCCCAGGGCCGCTCCCTCCATCAGAGCAACCGGAAGCCCCTCAAAGATGCTCGGATGGCACTGGACGTCCCCGGCAGCCAGCAGTTTCCAGGCGTCCGGGATGCGCCCGGGAAGATGCACGTGACCCGCCAGGCCGAGGCCCTCGGCCAGCGCCATCACCGATGCCTGCTCGGGACCTGAACCGACGATCAGCAGGTGGGCGTCGGGGATCGTGGCATGCACCCTCGCAAAGGACCTAACCAGGCTTTCGTGCCCCTTCAGCTTGACCAGGTTGCCCACAGCGAC
>JBMNPP010000235.1:0-3295 GCA_050943675.1 Brooklawnia sp. | reverse complement strand
CCTCGCGAGTGCGTTCCAGTTCGGCCACCTCGGTGGCCAGCCGCTCGGTTTCCTGGGTCAGACCATCCAGCAGTTGCACCAGATCGTCCCGCCGCATACCCTCATAGCGCTCACCCGCCTGGTTGGATTGCACCTGCACCACCACAGCCATGGCCACCAGCGCCAGCGCCACTGCCAGGGCCAACTGTGCCCGGTTGGGTTTGAGGAAGGCGATCAGCCAGCGGCGGGCCCTAGGCATGCAACACCTTGCGACGGATCACTGCAGCGTTGGTGAAGATACGGATGCCGAGCACCACGAGAACTGCGGTCGACAGCTGTGATCCGACCCCGATGAGGTCGCCCAACAGGACGATCAGGGCGGCCACCGCCACATTGGACACGAACGAGACCGCGAAGACCCGGTCAGAGAAGGTCTTCTCGAGCCAGGCCCGGGCGGCACCCACCAGGGCGTCCAGTGCGGCAACGATCATGATCGGCAGGTACGGCTGCAACCACAGGGGCATTTCGGGCCTGAAAACCAGGGCCAGCACCACGCCCAGCACCAGGCCGAGAATCGCGAGCATCTGCTTCTCCAATCAGTGGGGGTCACCCTATAGCGGCATTCTCGATATCCAGGCCCGCATCCCCGCCCAGGGTCAGCTCGGCCTTCGACTCCATACTCCAGCTGACGCCATAATTGCTGCGCAGGAAGCTGAGCCAGGCGCCTCCAGAGTTATGCCGGAAGCCGTCGGTGAGTTCGTGCGGGTCGCCGATCGCTTCGATGCGGTACGGGGTGGTCAGTGAACGGTAATCGACCGTGATTGCCGAGCCTGCCTGCCGGATGGCGGTGCGCGCGCTCAACCGGTGGCCGTTGATGGCGACCGCCTCGGCCCCGGCAAGCCACAGGCCATTGACGACATGACGCATGTCCTGGTCGACCAGGATGCCGTGGGCCTCACGCGGATTGTCGTTGAGGACCAGGACCACCCCGGCACCGGTGACTGCCGTTGCACCCGACCACACCAGCACACCCGGATCGGCCTGCGAGGGCCCGAGTTGGGCGTGCTCAAGTTCTGCGATCTGGGCACCCAACGAATCTGCCTGGTCACGCAACTCCTGGTTGCGTTGGTTGGCGTGCTCTATCTGGGCTATCAGCTCCCCGCGCTCGGAGGCTGCATGGGCTGTTTGGCGACCGGCACCCAGTCCGGAGGTGGCCAGCATCAGCCCGGCCAGCAGGCCTACGGCGACCACCAGCAACGGATCTCGCGGCCCCGATGATCGGTTGCCGGTTGCCGCTGTTGCGTATTCGGGATCGACTGTGTCGCGCTGGATCGAGTTGAGCAGCTCCATCGAGGCGTCGGGGACGCGACGTTTGGGGCTCATGGCTCGACCCTCATGCCTGGACGGCCCTGGCCTGCTTGCGCAGCGTCGGGATGCTGGTGACGATCTGGCGGGTCTGCCGCACGTACATGAATCCGGCCCACCAGTAGAGGAAGGCACCCCACAACGCGAATGCCCAGCCGAAGGTGCGGGCGGCTGGGGAGATCACCCAGGGCCCGGCGCCCAGCAGTACCAGCGGCAGGGCATACAGCAGGCAGAAGGTCGCGGCCTTGCCGATGAAGTTCACTGGCAGGCTGGCGAACCCCCGGGCCCGCAGTGCGGGTAGCAGTAATGCCATCAGGACGTCGCGACCGACCAGGACTGCCAGTAGCCACCACGGGATGATGTCGCGGAGGGTCAGGCCGAGCACCGTGGCGAAGATGTAGAGCCGGTCGGCGGCCGGGTCGAGGATCTCGCCAAGTTCGGACATCTGGTTGAATCGCCGGGCGATGCGTCCGTCGATCAGATCGGTGAAGCTCGCGACCGCGAGCAGCACCACGGCAGCGACGTCCTGACGCCTCAGGATGAGGATGAGGAAGAATGGGACGCCGATCAGCCGCAGGAAGCTCAGCACATTGGGAATCGTCCAAATCTTCTTGCTGACCTCTGCGCGCTGGCCGTCTGGCTGCTGCAATGCCACGGTTCGAGCCTAGGACATGGCCTAAAGCACCCGGCGCCTGACCCGACCCTTGGCCTTGTCGACGCCCAGGTAACGGTTCTCGGCAGCCAGTTGGTACATGGCCAGGACTTGCGGGCCGATCACCGACCAGTCGAAGCAGGCTGCCCGTTGGCGGCCGCGCTCCAGGCGCAGGTCACGCGGCTCATTCAGGCTGGCCACGATCGCATTTGCCAGGGCCTGGGAGTTGCCGGTGGCGAAGAGGTGGCCGACCGTACCCCGATCGTCAGTGAGTACCTCACTGAAGGCCGGCAGGTCGGAAGCGACCACGGGCGCGCCGCAGGCCATCGCCTCGATCAACACGATGCCGAAGCTCTCCCGCCCGGTTTGCGGGGCGACGTAGACATCGCTGAGGCCGAGCCACTGGTTGCGTTTGGCGTCGCTGACCCCACCGACGAACTTGACACCCTCGCCCGACATCCTCCCGCCGTGCCCGATGACGACTACTTCGACATCGGGATAGTGCTGGCGGACCAGGGGCAGTGCCGCGCTGAGCACCTGGAAGCCCTTGCGTGGTTCCTCATAGCGGCCCAGGAATGTGATTCTTGGCTGGTCTCCCCCACGCCAGCGTCCCCGGGTGGCCTCCATCGGGTAGTCATTGATGGCCAGACCGTTTCCGATGACCACCGGCGACACACCGGTGTGTCCCTCGGCCACCCGGGCTGCCACCGAACTGACCGCGATCGCTGAGTCGATGCGACGAACCGCCCCCGGCAGCGACTGGTTGAAGTTCTTCAGGGGCTTGATGATCGGGGTATTGGTGTGGAAGGTGGCGGTGACCGGCCGGTCGGTCAGCCAGAGCGTCAGGATGCACAGGGTCGGGGTGATCGGCTCATGCAGGTGTACCGCATCGAAATCCCCGGCATCCAGCCATGCCTTTGCGCGGCGGGCCGGGCCTGCCCCGAAGTTGATGCGTGCCACTGATCCGTTCGCCTTGACGGGCAGGGCCTTGCCGCCAGTGGTGAATTCGGTGTCGGCCAGGCTGTAGCTGGCCAGCATGCCGGACGGTGGCTCACCCGGGGCGAGTATCGACACCTGGTGGCCCTGCTTCTTCAACCAACCGGCCAGACCGAGCACATGGTTCTGCACACCACCGGGCCGAGTGAACGAGTAGGGACAAACCAATCCGACTTTCATACGATCTCTCCTGGAAAGAATCTCTGCATCATGTGCCAATCAGCGGGTTTGGCACTGACCTGGGCCGCGAAGAAGTCAGCCAATTGCTGGGCCATGGCGGCCGCCCCTGAGCTTCCGGGCCGG
>JBMNPP010000234.1:0-3333 GCA_050943675.1 Brooklawnia sp. | reverse complement strand
CACCATGGAATGTGGGATGTCTCAGTGGCCGGGCTGGTCCCCGGTCTCATGCTCACCAGCCCACGCGACCAGCAACGACTAAGCGAGGCACTGCGCCTGGCCATCACCATCGATGACCGGCCGACCCTGATCAGGTACAGCAAAGAGAAACTGCCTGACCCGATACCGGCTGTTGCCCACCGTGATGGCCTCGACCTGCTCAGCAGCGATGAGGACGCCCAGGTGCTGGTCGTCGCCTGGGGCGCCATGTGCCGACCCGCCCTGCGAGTGGCTGAGAGGCTGCGGGCGCAGGGCATCGGGGCGAGCGTCGTCGACCCCGTGTGGGGATTGCCGGTCAACCAGGCCCTGGTGCAGTTGGCCAGCGAGCACCGAATGGTCATCACCATGGAGGACAACCTGGTGGTCGGGGGCCTGGGTTCGCGACTGGAATTGGCGATGAGTGATGCTGGTGTCGAGGTGCCGATGCGGCACTTCGGCATCCCGCAGGAGTACCTGGCAGCGGCAAGCCGTGACGAGATCCTGACCGACATCGGCCTGACCCCAACCGATATCGCCAGGCAGGTGATCGGGACGCTGGGTCGGCTTGAGGGCTGGACAGACACCCAGGCGATTCGTCGGCCAGCGCTGCAACCCCAATCAGCAGAACTTGAACCCGGCGAGCCGATCAGCTGAGCTTGTCGAGCACGACCGGTGTGATCAGGTCGATCTGCCACCGGCGGGCACCCAGTTCAACCAGCTGGCTGGTGATGCCATCAATCGTGATTGGCTCGGTGGGCTGCCACAGCAGGTGCCGCAACACATCAGGTGAGACCAGGTTCTCTACTGGCACGCTGAGTTCCTCAGCCAATTCCACGACCGCTGGACGCACCAGGTTCCAGCGCTGCGCTGCCTCCGGTTTGGCCTTCTCCCATGACCTCGGTGCCGGGATGCCATTACCGGCTACGCGCCGCGGTGGTAGCTGACTGTTCGGGATCTTCGCCACCCGTTCAAGGGCAGCCAGCCAGGCATCCTGGTGGGCGCGTGCGCTGCGGCGCTTGAAGCCGATCACGTTGCGCAACTCGCCCGGGCTGGGAACCTGTGGGTCCTGCCGGGTGACCAGGCCCGCCAACTCCGTGATGGCCTTGTCGGGCACGATCTTGCTCGGTGCCCGGTCAGAGGTGCGAGCGATCTCGTCGCGGGTCAACCACAACTCCCTGACCACCGCCAGCCCGCGAGGGTGGTGCACCTGGTGCATTCCCGAAGTCCGTCGCCAGGCGTCTGGCCGGGTCGGGTGCTCCTGGACCGCCCAGCGGCACAACCAATCAAACTCCTGGACCGCCCACTCCTGTTTGCCGGCCTCGGCCAGATCAGCGGCCAGACTGTCCCGCAACTCACCGAGCAGTTCCACATCAAGGGCGGCATAAGCCAGCCAG
The DNA here is from genome assembly GCA_050943675.1 of Brooklawnia sp. Lineage (GTDB taxonomy): Bacteria > Actinomycetota > Actinomycetes > Propionibacteriales > Propionibacteriaceae > Brooklawnia. Next base: position 1,921 of record JBMNPP010000234.1, on the reverse strand, counting down.
TCCTGTGGGATCGGCCGAATCGACCAGTCGACCGCAGCGTGTTCCTTCAATAGCCGCACCCCGCAGTAACGCTCGACCATCGCACCCAGGCTCACCCTGGGCAGCCCCAGCAGGCGGCCAGCGAGTTCGGTGTCGAACAGCGTATTGGGCCTGAGCCCCAACTGCACCAGGTTGGGGAGATCCTGGGTGGCTGCGTGCACGATCCACTCGGCAGACCCGATGGTTTCGTACAGGGTGCTCAGGTCTGCGACCTCGCTGCCCTCGGTTTCGAAGGCGATCGGATCGATCAGGTGGGTGCCCGAGCCTGCGCGCCTCAACTGCACCAGGTAGGCCTTGGCTGAGTAGCGGTAGCTCTGGGCGCGTTCGACGTCCACGGCAACGGGGCCCTCGCCCGCAGCCAGTGCTGCCAGGCAGTCCTGGCGGGCCTGCTCATCGTCAACCACGACCGGGACCCCATCGGCGGGGGCAGTCAGGACAGGCAGTTCGACTTCTGCTGGCTCGCCCATCAGCGGTCCAGTCGGCTGGTCAGCGGAATAATGCCCTCGGGTAGCGGGGGCAACCCAGCCGTGGTGCACAGCAGCATCTGCCAGGCAGCCAGGTGGGCGTTGAAATCATCCGGATTGCGCATCTGCGGCGTCCACGAGGCGCGGATCTCGATCTCGGCACGATCGGCCTCACCCTCGAGCTCACCGAAGCTGCGGCTCGATACCGCCGTCACAGTGCCGGACGCCTCACCGTATTCGGCACCCGCCCCGTGTAGTGCGTCGGTCAGCCAGGTCCAGCCGACTTCTGCCAGCAGCGGGTCAGTGACCATCTCGACGTCGACGTCGGCGCGTGCATAGCTGACACACCGATAAGTGCCCTGCCAGGCAAGATTACCCTCCGGGTCGTGCAACACGATCAGCCGCCCGGTGCCGATCTCTTCGTCCGCACTGGAAACCACGATCGCTTCGATCGCGTAAGCGAACGGTGAGATGCGTTGCGGGGCCGGAATCTGGTCGACGTCCAGCTCGGGCCGCCACCGGAACATCTCGATCACATTGGTTACGCGATCAAATGCCCCGCTGGTCATGAGGGTCGAAACTCCAACTGGCACACCGCCGAGCCTACGCAGGCCCGCCCCGCATTCACGGCAGACGCGCCGCGGGCGGCCGCGCGTCCGAGCCGCTGCGGCTACTCATCAGCGACCAGTCGCAGGCTGATCGAGTTGATGCAGTACCGCAGGTCTGTCGGTGTGTCGTAGCCTTCACCCGCGAAGACGTGCCCAAGGTGCGAGTCACAGTTTGCGCAGCGCACTTCGGTGCGCTTCATACCGTGTGAGTTGTCCTCGATATAGCGCACGCGGTCTTCGGCGAGCGGTGAGAAGAAGCTCGGCCAGCCACAGTTGGAATGGAACTTGGTGGTGTGCTGGAACAATTCGGCATTACAAGCTCGACAGCGGTACACCCCGGGCGTCTCGCTATCGGTGTATTCGCCCATGAATGGCGGCTCGGTGCCAGCCTCGCGCAGCACATGGAATTCCTTGGGACTCAGCTTGACGCGCCACTGCTCATTGGACATCCGGAAGTTGCCGTCACCCGGCAGTGAAGTAGTCACGATTGGCTCCAGTCGGTCTCGGTGCTTGGGGCCAGACTACGACGAGGGGCCACGATGTCCCAGACCCAAGGTTCTGCCCTGCGCTGATCTGTGGGCACAGCGGGCGGGCGCACCTACTGTGGGCACATGGCCAGCACTGCGATCGAACTGGATGTCGGCGGTATCGGTGTCCGGTTGTCGAATCCCGACAAGATCTATTTCGCCGATCTCGGGCTGACCAAACGTGACATCGCCGAGTACGCGATGAGTGTTGGCGATGGGCTGCTGGCCGGGCTGTTTCGACGTCCCACCACGCTGGAGCGGTGGCCTGCCGGGGTCGCTGAGG
>JBMNPP010000233.1:0-3345 GCA_050943675.1 Brooklawnia sp. | reverse complement strand
GCGCCATGACCTGATCGGACTGGGCATTCTCACGTTGCCCGGCGTCGGCTGCCGGGGCCTCATCGGTTGCCCGACGGGCCGGGTTCGGCTGACCAGCACTGGGGGGCACTGAAGCGGCGGGATTGGTCATGCTCACTCCTCGTCTGCTCGGGTTTCCATGGAACCACAGCCGGCGGGATAGTTCCGCCGGAACGGCCAGAACCCGGCCCCTGGGTAGAGGCCGGGTTTGGCAGGTTTGCAACAAGCGGGTGAAGGATCAGAACTCGAATTCGACCTCGCCACCACTTGACGGGCTGAAGATGTTGCCGCTGTTGGTCCACTCCCAGCTGTTCGCCGAGCTTGCCTCGATCTCGCTGGTGAAGGAATCTTCGACAACGAAGGTGTCGTTGAAGGAGTCATCGACCTTGATCGTGGTTTCTTCGTTGTAGCTGTTGAAGGAATCCTCGATCTCGAGCTCGAACTCAATTTCGTACTCGGTGGAGTAGTCGTTGAACGAGTCGTTGATGTTGGTCTCAATGCTCGTGTTGCCGACGTTCAGGTCGCCCATGGTGAAGGTGTTCACCGAGTTGTCGATGTCAACATCTCCCTCGGCTGCGATGGAGCCGTCGCCGAAGGCCACGGTCGCATCCGACCTGAAGGCCTGCGTGACGTCGCCGCCATGACCGGTCTGGATGGCCTGGTTGACCGACTGGTCGAGCTGCAGTGAACGGTTGTCGATCGACAGATCGAAGTCGCCGCCACCCTTGCCGCCGCCTGCCAGACCCTTGCCGGCTGCGCTCGGCAGCCAGCCCAGGTTCAGGTTCTCGAAGCCAGCGTTGTACTGACGGACACCGACGGTGGTCGAGTCGTCATTCAGCGTCTGCTGGTTGAACGAGCTGGTGATGTTGAACGAGTCCTGATTGCGAACCGAGTGGTCGTCCTTGTCGATGAAGGTCTTGTCGACGTCGACCGAGTTGTCAGACTTGTCGATGAAGGTCTTGTCAATGTCGACCGAATTGTCGGAGTTGTCGGTGTAGGTCTTGTCGATGTCCACGTTGGTCTTGTCGATGTCCACGTTGGTCTTGTCGACATCAACGTTGGTGGAGTTGTTGGAATTGTCGTTGAAGGAGTCTTCGACCCTGTTGTCCGACAGGATGTCGTCGGTCTCGACCTTGGTGCCGCGGAAGTTGTCAGCCACGATTCTAACCTTTCTTGTCGGCCTGGGGCCGGGTAACCATCTGTGCTTACAGGTAAGAGTCTGCTTCGCGGCGGGGCCCCAGACATCGGGGGTCATCCCGGAACACCCAATTGCGGATAGGGGGTTTTGGGGCAGGGGGGCCGGGGTTCCCTAGGTGGGCACTCCCATGGGGGTGCCGCGACAGCGTGGGGATTCAGACCCAGCCCGGCCAGTACGGCAGCGCGAAACCGTGGTCGCGGGCCCGGCTGGCCTGCACCAGGGCGTTCGCGCTGGCATCCTCGCGGCCGGCGGCATCCATTGCGGCCACCCGCGCCCAGGCTGCGGCCACCGCATACTCCAGGCGTCCCCAGGTCAGCTCTCGCTGGGAGGGATCGGCGGACCCTCCGGGCAATTCATATTCGGCGGCGGCAGGTTCGGGACTGGTTCCGGTATCGCTGATCTGGGCCGCCGTCTGGTCGCGTTCACGCATGGCCTGCCCCAATCTGTCGCCGAGTGCCGCGGCCACGGGATCATCGTGGGCTGCCTGCCCCAGCATCGCCTGCAGGCCGAAGACCAGGGCGCGCTGGTGGCTGAGCAATACCTGGCGGGCCTGTTCGGCATCACCGGGAGCGGACAATTCGGCGGGCACTGCGCCGCCAGCAGTGGGGGGCGGGCCCAGCCCGGCCACATCGGCAGGCTCCATGGCCGCAGCGGTGATGCGGGCCGCCAACTGCTGCGAGATCCACAACAGCGCCATGCCCGGCTCACTGGCAGGGTCGTCGACCATCGGCTGCAGTATGTCGGCCAACCGGTTGTGCTGGGCCGCCAGCACCCTCATCACATCGTCCTGGGTGGCAGGAACCGGCAGCGGGCTGGCCACTATCTCTTCCAGTGGGCTGTGGTCACTCTGCACCCCACCCAGGGGGTCGGCCTGCGACAGGACGGTCTGGTGGGCCCGGTGCTGCTCGGCCAGGGCTGCCAGCCAGTCGGTGAGGCGCCCATCGGCCTCAGCAATGGCTGCGCAACCGCTGGCCAGTTCGGCCAGATCGGCAGCCGCCCGGGCAGCCAGGCGCCGCGGTTGGTCCATCGTCGGGGCCGGCATCGGTGAAGTGTCCGCCTGCGGGGTGATCAATGGGCTCGGCGCGCACGCCGCCAACCCGGCGACCACAGGCAGACCTGCTGCATATTGCAGGAAGTTCCGACGCGTCAATCCGCGGTGGCCGGGGCTCATGAGGGCAAGCGTAGGCTATGGCCAATGGCCTACACTGGGCCGGACACGACCAATCGGACAAGAGGATCGCCATGACGCACAACCGGCTCAGTGACCTTTTGTCATCGGTGCTATCCGCCCACAGCCTTGAGTTGGACGACCTGGAAATCACCCCGGCCGGGCGACGGCGGCTCATCAGGGTCACCGTCGACGGGGACGGTCCAACCGGGCGCGGTCCCGACCTTGACCAGATCGCCGAGGCGACCCGCGTCATCTCGCGGACACTGGATGAGTCGGAAGACCTGATGGGCGATCGGCCCTACACCCTTGAGGTGTCCTCCCGCGGCGTGTCGCGCCCGCTGACCAGGCCGGCCCACTACCGCCGCAATACCGGGCGGTTGGTGGTGTTGACAATGACCGACCAAACCGAAATGACCGGCCGCATCAATGCAGCCGACGACGATGCGGTGACTCTCGATGCAGTCGGGGACGCGGCCGGGCAGCGGTTGTCCTACGACCAGATCACCCGGGCCGTCGTCCAGGTCGAGATGAACCGCCGGGCAGACCCCGCCGATCCCGGCAATGACTAGAAGGCAAAGAGACTGACCACCATGGATATTGACCTGTCAGCCCTGCGTGCCATTGAACGGGACAAGGAGATCCCGCTCGATTACCTGTTGAAGGCACTCGAGGACGCCCTGTTGAACGCCTACCTGAAGACCGACGGGGCGCACCTGGATGCCCGCGTGCAACTCGACCGCAAGGCCGGCACGGTAGCGGTGATGGTCCCTGAACGGGACGATGAGGGCAACCAGGTCGGTGAGTTCGACGACACCCCCAGAGACTTTGGCCGGGTCGCGGCGGCGACCGCCCGCCAGGTGATCTTCCAGCGGCTCCGAGAGCATGAGGACGAGCAGAAGTACGGACGGTTCGCCGCCTCGGAGGGGGACATCCTCACGGGGGTCATCCAACAGGACCG
>JBMNPP010000232.1:0-3374 GCA_050943675.1 Brooklawnia sp. | reverse complement strand
GCGGGCATCAACCCGATCTCGCGCGCACCGATCAGGCCCCGGTTCTCATCTGTCTGCCTGGCATGGATGGTCAGCACATTGGCGCTGGCCAGCAGGTCGTCCAGGTCGGCGACATGCTCATAGCCATCCGGCAGTGGTTCGCGCAGGTAGGGGTCGTAGACCCGTACCCGCATCCCCATCGCCTTGAGGATGCCGGCAACCCGTGAACCGATCGCACCGTAACCGACCAGACCGACCGTGGCGCCATGAAGTTCGGGCCCGACCAGTTCATAACGGTAGTAGTCGCCCCGCCACTCGCCAGAGACCAGTTCGTGGTGGCGCTGGGCGATCTGTCTGGCCGCTGACAGGATCATGCCCACCGAGTGCTCGGTCGTGGCGGTCGCATTGCGTCCCGGCGTGTACGACAGGGCCACACCGTGGTCGCTGGCTGCGGCCTTGTCGGCGTTCACCGGACCGCCCCGGCAGACCGTGATCAGCTTCAGGTCGGGGCTGGCCGCGATGACCTTGCGGGTGATCGGGTGCGAGTGGGTGAAGCAGACCTCGACACCCTTGAGCGCCTCGATTAGTTCATCCTCGTCACCGACGGCCTCGTGGACCCCGCCGATCTCGATCATCGCGTCATCGGGCCAGGTGCCCTGCAAACGCGTGGTGGTGGCCCCCGGCAGGTGCCTCTCAAGCGCCTCCGCCAGCACATCCGGGGTGACGAAGAGGTCACCGGCCAGCAGTACATTGACCATTCCTGGATCTCCTTTCAACTCGGCAGCAAGTGCCGAGGTCATCTTCGTGGTTGGTCAGCGGGCCAGGGTGATCAGGCGTCCGGAGCCTGGTCGGCACCGGTCGAGGTGCGCAACTCACGCATCTGCGGCCAGACCGGACGGATGGCCGTTCGGGCGTTGATGAAGACTTCGTGGGCGCGCTGGTAGACATCAGCGTTGGCCGGGTTCGGCTCGAACGGCGACACGTCGGTTGCCAGGCGTGCGGCAGCCGACTTCAGTTCGGTCTCTTCACCAGCAGAAAGCAGTGCCAGCACGGCCGCGCCCCTGGCGCCGGCCTCTGGGGCGTCCTGCCTGATGACCCGCTGCCCGGTGGTGTCGGCCAGGATCTGGCAGACAAGGTCGGAACGGAAACCGCCACCCGAGACCACCAGGTCGCCGGCCATCCCGAGCACCGAGATGCATTCGACCAGTGCGAAGGTGACGCCTTCGTAGACCGCCCGGAGCATGTCACCCGAGGTGGTCGAGACCGACAACCCCATCCAGGACGATGAGGCCGCGGTGTCGAGGAATGGTGCCCGCTCGCCACCGGGTGAGGCGTAGGGCAGGTAGACCACTCCGGCAGCGCCGGGGCCGGAATCCTGGGCGATCTGCTCGATCTCTCCCCACGACATGTCGTCCATGCCCAGGGTCTTGCGGATCCAGTCGAGGTTGGGTGTGCCGGTCATTGGTGGCAGGAACTCCAGCACCTGGGTGCCACGTCCGGTGGCCAGCACCATCGAGTTCTCGGAGCGGCGTTCTGCAACCGAACTCAGCAGCACACCGACGAAGCCGGTGGTGCCCAGGATCAGCCAGCCGTCACCATCGTTGACCGCGCCCAGGCCGACACCGGTGATCGACACATCGATCATGCCGACACCCACCACGGTGCCCTCGGGCACGCCGGTGCGCTGGGCCGCTTCTGCAGTCACCCGGCCACCGAAGGCGTCCGAGGTGATGATTTCGGGCATCAACTTGACGGCATCGGGCATACCGAGCCGCTCGGCCAATTCACTGGAGTAGCCGTCGACGGTACGGACATCCAGGAAGTGCCGCGAGGCCTCGGTGTAATCGGTCGTCTTGTTCCCGGTCAGCTTGTAGCGAAGCCAGTCCTTGCAGTACAGCAATCGGTCAGCCCGGGCGTAGGCGTCGGGATCGGTCTGGGCGAGCTCTTCGAGCAGCACCGGCGCCAGACCGGGGAAGGTGGTGGTGCCGGTGACTTCCAGGACGGCAGCCGCCCGCCCGTCGTCCTCCCACTGGGTCACCCGCTTGGCAGCCCGGCCATCCATCCAGTTGGGGGTCATACCGATGGGCTGACCCTCGGCGTCCACCAGCCAGCAGCCATCGCCCTGACCGGTCAGGCCCACAGCGATGATCTCGGTCTGCGGGCCCAGCGCCGAGGTGACCTCGGCCAGGCAGTCGGCCACGCCTTCCCAGATGAGGTTCATATCCTGCGCGGCCTCACCATTGCGCCCGTATTCCACCGGGACGCCGCGGTGGGCGAGGGTCACCACCTCGCCATTCAGGTCAAAGGCGACTGCCTTCACTGCGGTGGTGCCACCATCGACACCGATCACTACTCGATCAGCCATGTCTGCTCCTGCCCGTTCTGGGTTCCCTGCACCGGCGCGATCACCCGCGCGGCACCATTGCCACAGCACCACTTTAAGTCAGTCGCTCCGCCGCAGAGCGGCTCAACAGTCAGCAACGCAGCAGATGCGAATATCCCCGTTTCCGGCCACATGGCCAGGTGCCGGTGAGGTACTGCCAGCACTGGATTAATGGGTGTGGCCACACGCCAGGCTCGGCTGTGGAACGCGTCGGGTTCGGTGATCATTTCGCCCAGCTTCCTGCTTGGCGAGCAGTGGCGGGCAAGGTGGCAACCCGACCTGACTGAGCGGGGCTGGTTCGTCTGCCCTAGGGTTGGCACGTGACCGGTGCCCTGCTTGAAGTGATGCTGCCGGTTTTCCTTATCGTCGGGGTCGGGTTCCTGCTGGCCCGCATCTTCGTGATCGACCAGCTCGGGCTCAACAGGGTGCAGCTGTATGCCCTGACCCCGGCACTTGCCTACACATCGTTGATGAACACCACTGTGACCGGTGATGCGGTGGGGCAGCTGGTGCTCGGTTTCGTTGTGGTCACCGCGCTGGCTGGCCTGCTGGCCACACTCATCACCCGGGTAATGCCCGGCCCCGGCAGGCGGGGGACCATCGCCGCGGTGGTGCTGGGCAACAACGGGAACTTCGGGCTGCCGATCGCCCTGCTCGCGCTGGGTGAAGAGGGCCTGGGGCAGGCCGTGGTCATCATGGTGTGTGCGGTGTTCACGATGTGGACGGTGGGTCCGGCGCTATTTGGTGGCGAGGTCAACCTCAAGTCGGCGACCCGCAATATCGTGCGGTTGCCGGTTATCTGGGCGATGCTGATCGCGGTCTTCTTCCGGCTGGTCGAATTCGTGCCGCCAGTGGGTATCGCAACAGCGATCGACATGATCAGTGACGCCTCGATCCCGCTGATCCTGATCGCACTGGGGCTGCAGCTCGGCTACAGCGACCGCATCGTGATCAACCGCACCGTCGTGGTGGCGGTGCTCCTGCGCCTGGTGGTCGTCCCGCTGATCGCGCT
>JBMNPP010000231.1:0-3426 GCA_050943675.1 Brooklawnia sp. | reverse complement strand
CGCACTGAACACCCGGTTGGGCGATGTCGCTCGCGACCGGGCAGCGATGTCTGCCCAGCTCGGTGAGCAGGTGCGCACCGTCCAGACCACCGGTGAGACCCTGCGCCGTGAGGCGAACGCACTGTCCACCGCCCTGCGGCGTCCGCAGGTGCGCGGGGCGTGGGGTGAGTTGCAGCTCAAGCGGGTGGTCGAGATCGCTGGCATGGTCGAATACTGCGATTTCTACCAGCAGGCCTCCGGCACCACCAGCGCCGACAAGCGCATCCGCCCCGACATGAAGGTGATGCTCGGTGAGGGCAAATTCGTCTTCGTGGACGCCAAGGTCCCGCTGGCGGCCTTCCTGGACGCCCATGAGACCGACGACCCGGCCGAGCGGGCCGACCGGTTGCGGCAGTTCGCCGAGAACGTGCGCGGCCACATCGATGCCCTGTCGGGCAAGGAGTACTGGAAGGCCGACACCGGCAGCCCGGAATTCGTGGTGCTGTTCATACCCAGTGAGGCGCTTGCTGCCGAGGCACTGTCGCAGCGTCCCGACCTGCACGAGTACGCGGCGGCCCGCAACATCATCCTGGCCACCCCGACCACCCTGATCGGGCTGCTGCGCTCGGTCGCCTATGGCTGGAAGCAGGCCGCACTGGCCGATTCAGCCGCAGAAGTGCTGGCACTGGGCCGTGAGCTCTACGACCGGCTGGTCACCATGGGCGCCGGATTCCACAAGCTGGGCCGGGCCCTGCAGAGCTCGGTCAACCACTACAACGCCACAGTCGGCTCGCTGGAGGCCCGCGTCCTGGTCACCGCCCGACGGTTCCGTGACCTCAAGGTGACCGAGGCCGAACTGTCCCCACCAGCCGGTGTCGAAAAGTCCCCCCGCATGCTGACAGCCGCCGAGCTGCTGGCCGACGCCCAGGACGCCGAGCGCGAACTGCTCACCCGCGGCCAGCCCGGGGTCGCCGAACTGGTGGCCCAGGATCATCCAGCAGCTGAACCGCACGAGGCCTCGGCATGACGGTGGGCTGGTCCGGGTCTCCTAGACTGGCGGGCATGACCGAAGCTGAGGCTGACCTGCAGGCACCCCAGGGCAAGCGAGTCGTGGTTGCGGCACCCCGCGGCTACTGCGCCGGAGTCGACCGCGCGGTGATAACCGTCGAGAGGGCACTTGAACGATTCGGCACCCCGGTTTATGTGCGAAAAGAAATCGTCCACAACAAGCATGTGGTTACCGGTCTGGAGGCCAAGGGCGCCATCTTCGTCGAAGAGCTCGACGAGGTGCCAACCGGTTCACTGGTGATCTTCTCTGCGCACGGCATCTCGCCAGCCGTCCGGGCCGACGCCGAAGAACGCGGCCTGCGCACGATTGACGCGACCTGCCCACTGGTCACCAAGGTGCACAACGAGGCCAAGCGCTTCGCCGCCCAGGGCCTGCCCATCCTGCTGATCGGCCACGACGGCCACGAAGAAGTAGAGGGCACCACCGGCGAGGCACCCGAGCACATCACGCTCATCGAACACCCCGAGGACGTGGATTCGGTCGAACTGCCCACCGATCAGCCGGTCGCCTGGCTATCCCAGACCACGCTGAGCGTTGATGAGACCCAGCAAACAGTGAACCGGCTGCGCGAGAAGTTCCCACAACTGGTCGATCCGCCGTCCGACGACATCTGCTACGCCACCCAGAACCGGCAGGACGCGGTCAAGCAAATCGCCTCACACTCCGACCTGGTGATTGTGGTCGGCTCACGGAACTCCTCCAACTCGGTGCGGCTGGTAGAGGTCGCCCTCGACAATGGCGCGAAGGCTGCATATCGGGTTGATGACGCATCAGAACTCGACCCGGCCTGGTTCGACGGTGTCGAACAGATCGGGGTCACCTCCGGCGCCTCGGCACCTGAACGGCTCGTCGAGGGCGTGCTCGCCCGGCTGGTCGAGCTCGGCTACCCCGAGGCCGTCGAAGAACGTCTCACCGAGGAATCACTGACCTTCTCACTGCCGCCCCAGCTGCGTCGCCAAGAGCAGCGGAAGCGTTGATGGCGGCCGGGCCGCCAGGCTCGGCGCGGAACACAGCCGAGACCCCGCAACCACTCGGCGTGATCGTCGAGATGGTCAAGGGCTGGGTTGAACGCTGCGGCTGGGTCTGGGTGCGGGGTGAGGTGCTCGAGCTACGACGCAGGGCTGCGCCCACCCAATTCATGGTGCTGCGCGATTCACGCAGCCAGAACTCGGCCACCATCACCTGCTCAACAGCCGTGCTGGACGCCGCCGGCCCACTGACCGAGGGCATGACGGTCGTCGCGCTGCTCACCCCCCGGGTGTGGGCAAAGGACGCCAGGTTGTCCTTCGAGTGCGCCGAGCTGCGGATCGACGGTGAGGGCCGGCTGCTGGTGCAGCTGGAACAACTGAAACGCAAACTGCAGGCCGAGGGCCTGTTCGACCCGATGCGCAAGAAGCGGCTGCCGTTCCTGCCCCGCATGATCGGGTTGGTCACCGGCGCCAACAGTGCCGCCGAACGCGACGTGCTCAGCAACGTCCAGCGGCGCTGGCCAGGGGCCCGGCTCCGCGTCCGGCACGCCCTGGTGCAGGGCCCGGACGCCGCAGCCGACGTGATGGCCGGTCTGGCCGAACTCGACGCCGACCCCGAGGTCGAGGTCATCATCATCGCCCGCGGCGGCGGCTCGCTGGAAGACCTGCTGCCGTTCAGCGACGAGGGTCTGGTGCGGGCAGTAGCCCGGGCACGCACCCCCGTGGTGAGCGCCATCGGGCATGAACCGGACAGTCCGATCATCGACCTTGTCGCCGACCTGCGGGCCTCCACCCCCACCGATGCCGCCAAACGCGTGGTTCCCGATGCCCGCGAGCAACTCGACCAGGTGCACACCGAATTGGGCCGGTTGCGCCAGTCGGTCATCACGAGGCTGCGCAACGAACAGGACTGGCTCGACCAGATGCGGTCCCGTCCGGTGCTGCGTGACCCATCGGGCAGCCTGGCCGCACACATCGAATGGTTGGGCCAGGCCCGCGTCCGGCTCGACCGGGCCATCGACCGCAGGCTCAGCGACGAGCAGACCACGCTTACCCACGCCCTGCGTTCGGTGCAGACCATGTCACCCAAGGCCACCCTCGAACGCGGTTATGCCGTCGTCGCTGACGCAGAGGGCGCATCGGTCACCTCTGTGGGCGATGTCGATGCCGGAGACCAGTTGCTGCTTTACCTGTCGGACGGGCAGGTCGTCGTTGAAGTGGACTACCAGGAGGCCATGTGAGCACGCCACAACCAGAATTGAGCTACGAGGAGGCCCGCCAGCAACTCGCCGAGGTGGTCACCAAACTCGAATCCGGTGGCGTGGGGCTGGCCGAATCAATGCAGCTGTGGGAGCGCGGCGAAAAGCTGGCTGCCATCTGCCAGCACTGGCTCGACGGCGCCAAAGCGAA
>JBMNPP010000230.1:0-3445 GCA_050943675.1 Brooklawnia sp. | reverse complement strand
AGCCCGGCTACCCGATGCCGACCCACCGGATCAGCGCCTGATTTGCTGATCTGGCCAAACCGAACACGGCCCGCGCCGATTGTGTAGCCCAGCGCGGGCCGTGTTCGGCGCGTATGACCTAATGGATGGCGGGGCGATGGGATCGGTTCGCCGCGCAAAGTGAGAAAAGATAGGCTGTGCCGCATGCAGATTGGTATTCCTCGCGAATCCCTGCCTGGAGAGAACCGTGTAGCTGCCACTCCCACAACTGTCGCGCAGTTGGCGAAGCTGGGCTACTCGGTTCTTATTGAGTCCCGGGCAGGCGTCCGCGCTTCTTTCCCTGACGCGGCCTACGCCGAAGTGGGTGCGCAGGTTGGCACCGCAGCTGACGCGTGGGCGTCCCCCATCGTGCTGGCGGTGAACGAGCCCAGTGTCGACGAACTAGAGATGATGCGGCAAGGTTCGGTGCTGATCACCTTCCTGCACCCGCGGCAGAATGAGGCCCTGGTCGAGGCGCTGGCCAAGCAGGGTGTCACGGGCATGGCCATGGACATGGTGCCGCGCATCTCGCGCGCCCAGTCGATGGACGCCCTGAGCTCGATGGCCAATATCTCGGGTTACCGCGCGATCGTCGAGGCCTCGTATGAGTTCGGACGCACCTTCGGTGGTCAGGTGACCGCAGCCGGCAAGGTCGCCCCGGCCAAGATTTTCGTGATCGGTACCGGTGTGGCCGGGCTGGCCGCGATCGGTGCCGCCAACTCGCGCGGTGCCGAGGTGTTCGCCACTGACGTGCGTCCCGAGACCGCCGAGCAGGTGGAGTCGATGGGCGCCACCTTCCTTAAGGTCCGCGCTGCCGAGGCAGACCAGGGCGTCAGCTCTGACGGGTACGCCAAGGAGACCTCGGACGACTACAACGTCCGGGCCGCCGAGCTATACATGGCCCAGGCCAAGAAGGTCGACATCATCGTCACCACTGCCGCGATCCCGGGCCGACCCTCACCCAAGCTGATCACCGCCGAGATGGTGGCGGCGATGAAGCCGGGCAGCGTCGTCATCGACCTGGCGGCACTGGGTGGTGGAAACTGCGAGTTGACCGTGCCGGGCGAGAAGGTCGTCACCGACAACGGTGTGACGATCATCGGTTACACGGATCTGCCCAGCCGGCTGCCCGGTCTGGCGTCACAGCTTTATGCCACCAACCTGGTGAACCTGCTGAAGCTGGCCACCCCCGGCAACGACGGCGAGATCGTCGTCGACTTCGAGGACGAAGTGCTGCGCACCATGACGGTGGCCAAGGACGGTGAGATAACCTTTCCGCCGCCGGCCATCCAGGTATCGGCAGCCCCGGCAGCCCAGCCGGACAAGGAGGTCGTGCCGAGCGGGGTCGTTGAGCCCCCGAAGGAACCCAAGCCGTGGTGGGTGCTGTTCGCGATCGTCGCAGCCACCGCGCTGGGCGCCATCGCGTTGCTCACGTTTGCGCCGTCCAGCTTTGTATCGCTGGTGGGGGTATTCGCGCTCGCGCTGGTGGTTGGCTACTACGTGGTCTGGAATGTCACCTCGGCGTTGCACACGCCGCTGATGAGCGTGACCAATGCCGTCTCGGGCATCATCCTGGTCGGCGCGATCTCGCAGATCGGCAACGACAACTGGGCGATCAAGATCATCGCGACGGTCGCAGTGCTGATCGCGTCCATCAATGTGTTTGGTGGTTTCCTGGTCACCGATCGCATGCTCAAGATGTTCCGGAAGGGCTGATCGACAATGCTCGCCAATTTCGTACAGGCGTCATACATCGTCGCCGGTGTGCTGTTCATCCTCGCGTTGGCCGGTCTGGCCAAGTTCGAGACCTCGAAGCGCGGCAACGCCTTCGGCATCCTGGGTATGGTCATCGCGGTGGTCGCCACCGTCGTGGCCGTCTTCGCGCCAGCCAGTTGGCGGGGTGATGACTGGGAGACGTTGATGCCCAGCTTCATCGGCACCGCCGGTCTCGGGCCGCTCGCCCTGCTGGTGGCTGCCATGCTGGTCGGCGCGGTGTTCGGTATCTACAAGGCGCTGCGCGTCGAGATGACCGGCATGCCTCAGCTGATCGCCCAACTGCACTCGTTCGTCGGCCTGGCCGCGGTGCTCATCGGCTTCAACGTGTTCATCGAGGTGCGCCATGAACTGGTGACGGGGATGCCGGTTGAGAACCCGGGCTTCCACCTCGCCGAGATCTGGATCGGTGTGTTCATCGGTGCGGTCACCTTCACCGGTTCGATCATCGCCTGGGGAAAGCTGGCCGAGAAGATCCCCAGCAAGCCGCTCACCCTGCCTTTCCGCAACTTGCTGAACCTGGCCACCCTGATCGGCATCATCGCCTGCGGCATCTGGTTCCAGAACTCCTACAGCTGGGTTCCGCTGATCCTGCTGACCGTGCTGAGCCTGTGGCTCGGTGTGCACCTGGTTGCGGCCATCGGTGGCGCCGACATGCCAGTGGTCATCTCGATGCTGAACTCGTACTCCGGCTTCGCGGCCGCGTTCTCGGGCTTCGCGCTCGGCATGAACGTGCTGATCATCACCGGTGCCCTGGTGGGTGCCTCGGGCGCGATCCTGAGCTACATCATGTGCCGGGCAATGAACCGCTCGTTCATCTCGGTGATCCTGGGTGGCTTCGGTGCCGACCCGATGGTTGCTGCCGACGGTGAGCAGGGCGACATCCAGGAAGTGCAGGCCGGCGAGCTCGCGACGTGGCTGCAGGACGCCAAGTCGGTCATGATCACCCCCGGTTACGGCATGGCAGTCGCCCAGGCCCAGTACCCGGTGGCAGAGCTCACCAAGCGCCTGACCGATGCCGGTGTCGATGTGCGGTTCGCCATTCACCCGGTCGCCGGCCGCCTGCCCGGGCACATGAACGTGCTGCTCGCCGAGGCGCGCGTCCCCTACGACATCGTGTTCGAGATGGACGAGGTCAACGACGAATTCGACGAGATCGACGTCGTGCTGGTGATCGGCGCCAACGACACCGTCAACCCGACCGCGATGCAGCCCGGCACCCCGATCTCGGGTATGCCAGTGCTGCACGTGTGGGAATCGAAGCGCGTCATCGTCTTCAAGCGTTCGATGAAGCCCGGCTATGCAGGCGTGGAGAACCCGCTGTTCTTCCACGACAACACCTACATGCTGTTCGGCGACGCCAAGGCCTCGGTGGACGCCATCAACTCCGCCCTGCCGGTCGGGATGAGCAATCCCGCGATCGGGGCGTAGCTGGTAAGAGCCTGGGCGAAGGCCCGGTGGAGCGCATGGTGCTCTGCCGGGTCTTTTGCTTTTGGGTCGGGAAAATAGTCGGGTTATCTAGGTGGTTTACCCTTGTTTCGGGGATGTGATCGAATACAATAGGGCTATGACCCAAACCCCCGGGGGCCTTACCCCACCCAACTTTGACCCATCCGATGAACCTGACGAACCTGACGAACTGGACTGGGCTCAC
>JBMNPP010000229.1:0-3473 GCA_050943675.1 Brooklawnia sp. | reverse complement strand
GAACACGGCGGCATCATCCGGCACGGCGCGAAGATGCTGTTCACCTACTCGGCAGCGACTGTGCCGAAGGTGACCGTCGTGCTGCGCAAGGCCTACGGTGGCTCCTACCTGGCGATGTGCTCCAAGGAGCTCGGCGCCGACAAGGTATTCGCCTGGCCAAGCGCCGAGATCGCGGTGATGGGCGCCGAGGGTGCCGCGGCCGTGGTCTTCCGCCGCGATATCGCCAATGCCGAGGATCCCGAGGCCAAGCGTGTCGAGGTCGTGGAGGCATACCGCGAGCGGTTCGCCACCCCGTTCGCCTCTGCCGCCCACGGTTATGTCGACGACATCATCGATCCGGCTGATACCCGCCGTCAGATTGCCACCGCGCTGGCCTTGTCCGCGAACAAGCGCCAACTGCGTCCGGCCAAGAAGCACGGCATTTTCCCGGTCTGATCAGGAGGACAGATGAGCAACGAAATGAGTACTGCCGAACTGGCAGCACTGGTCGAGACACTGACCAAGCGCGTCGACGAACTCGAGGCCTCCCTGGATCAGCTGTCGGCGAGCCGCCCGATACCGGAGGCAGACCTGATGGCCATCGCCGCCGCCGCTGCGGCCTACATGGGCTTCAAGGGCACCGTGAAGGCCGTCAGCTTCGCCAGCCCCGGTGGCTGGCGGACAGCTGGCCGCCGCCAACTGACCAACAACAAGGTGCGCGGCACGATGCCCGGCCCCGGGTACTGATCCGGTTACCGTTGAACTGAAAGAGGAAAGAAATGCGTCTCAAGATGACCGTCAACGGTACTGAGTACATCGTTGATGTTGAAGCCGAGCAGGAGGTGCGCCCGGTACCGGCCCCGATCGTGATCGGTGGTTCGCCTGGTGCCGCGACCACCCGGACCACCGCCCAGGTGCCTGGTGCAGCCGCCAATGCGATCACTGCGCCGCTGGCCGGTTCGGTGGCCCGCATCCTGGTCGCCGAGGGCGACTCCGTCGAGGCAGGCCAGGTCGTGGTGGTTCTGGAAGCCATGAAGATGGAGACCGAGATCACTGCGCCGACTGCTGGCACGGTCGAGTCGATCCTGGTCGAGCCCCGCGAGGCCGTCCAGGGTGGCCAGGCCCTGGTGACCCTGGGCTGATCAACACGTTCAAGGCGCCGGAAACCTGCGGGTGACCGGCGCCTTGTTCATGCCCGTCACCCGTGGGTGCGGGCGACCTTCCAGTTGGCGGCCTGCGCCCGGGGCCTGATCACCATCCGGTCGATGTTGACGTGGGCGGGCAGCGTGGCGATCCAGCGCACCGCCTCAGCGATGTCCTCGGCCACCAGGGGTGCCTGGACGCCGGCATAGACCGCGTCCGCCTGCGCCTGGTCACCAGCGAACCGGACCAGCGAGAATTCGTCGGTGTGTACCATGCCGGGGCTGATCTCGCACACCCGCACCGGACGCCCGGCCAGCTCCAGGCGCAGCGAACCGGCCATGTAACGCTCGGCTGACTTCACCCCGCAATAGCCGCCGCCACCCTCGTAGGCGGTCTCGGCAGCAGTCGAGGTGATGAAGATGATTGCCCCGGTGGCCGCCTCGATGGCTGGCAGCAGCGCCTGAGTGACTCGCAGGGTGCCCGAGACGTTGATTGCGTACATGCGTTCCCAGTCGGCGGCACTGGCCGCCTCGATGGGGTCCTGACCGATCGCCCCACCGGCATTGTTTACCAGGACGTCGATCTGCGGTCCGGCGGCGCTCGCCAGTGCGTCCACCTGGGCCTGGTCGGTGATGTCGCACGCCACGGCGGTGCCACCGATCTCGGCTGCCAGCGATTCGAGGCGATCCAGTCGCCGCGCGGCACAGATGACGTGGTAGCCGGCTCCGGCCAGAGCCCGGGCGCTGGCCGCCCCAATGCCGCTGGACGCGCCGGTGACCACTGCAATTGGCTGGTTCATGGCTCGATTCAACCATGCTGGCCACGGCTGCGGACGGGGCCAACCCATCCCACTAGGATTGCGGGCATGACTTACAAGCTGATTCTGCTCCGCCACGGCGAGAGCGAATGGAACTCCAAGAACCTGTTCACCGGGTGGGTGGACGTCGACCTCAACGAGAAGGGTGTCGGGGAGGCCAAGCGTGGTGGCCAGCTGCTGGCTGAGCAGAACCTGCTGCCCGACCTGCAGTTCACCTCATTGCTGCGTCGCGCCATCCACACCGCCTACCTGGCGCTGGACGAGTGCGATCGGCACTGGATCCCGGTGCAGCGTTCCTGGCGGCTCAATGAGCGCCACTACGGTGGTCTGCAGGGCCTGGACAAGGCCGAGACCCTTGAGAAGTACGGCAACGAGCAGTTCATGGCCT
Organism: Brooklawnia sp.; assembly: GCA_050943675.1. Lineage (GTDB taxonomy): Bacteria > Actinomycetota > Actinomycetes > Propionibacteriales > Propionibacteriaceae > Brooklawnia. Next base: position 1,146 of record JBMNPP010000229.1, on the reverse strand, counting down.
GGCGGCGCAGCTACGACACCCCACCGCCCGTGCTCGAGCGCGATGCCGAGTACTCGCAGTTCAACGACCCACGCTACGCCGATATCCCCGCCGACGAGCGCCCGCAGACCGAGTGCCTGAAGGACGTCGTCGCCCGCATGTTGCCCTACTGGGAATCCGACATCAAGCCTGCGCTGGCCACCGGCCAGACCATCCTGGTGACCGCGCACGGCAACTCTCTGCGCGCCCTGGTGAAGCACCTGGATGGCATCTCTGATGACGACATCGCCGGGCTGAACATCCCCACCGGTATCCCGCTGCTCTACGATCTCGACGACGAGTTCAAGCCGGTCACCCGTGGTGGCCGCTACCTCGACCCGGAGGCCGCCGAGGCCGGCCAGAAGGCCGTGGCTGCCCAGGGCAAGAAGTAGTTCTTTCCGGCAAACGAACTGGGGGCACTTCACCTGTCAGCCGACGGTGAGGTGCCCCCAGTTCCTTGTCCAGTGCGGGTGGCTCAGGTGGACGGCCAGTTCTCGCCCTCGGGCAGGTCGCCGGTGATGATGTAGATCACCCGGCGTCCCATCGAGACTGCGTGGTCGGCGATCCGCTCGTAGTAGCGGCCCAGCAGGGCCACGTCCACGGCTGCCTCGACACCATGGCTCCACTCATCACTGAGGATCACCCGGAACTGCCCGCTGCGCAGCTCATCCATCTCTTCGTCCTGATCGGCCAGCTTCTGCGCCTCGGCCAGGTCGCGGTCAGCGATCACCCGGCCGACGTCGCCCACCATCGCCTGGGCCAGCCGACTCATCCGCTTGAAGGTCTCGCGCATCTCATCGGGTACTGCCTGCTCTGGGTAGCGCAGGCGGGCGATCTTGGCCACGTGGGCCGCCAGGTCGCCCATCCGGCCCAGCGCGGCGACCATCCGGATCACTGCGACCAGGGTGCGCAGCTCACCTGCGACCGGCGCCTGGCGCGCCATGATCGTGAATGACCGCTGTTCCAGCTGGTCATGCATGGCATCAATGCGGGCGTCCCCGCTGATTACCCGCTCGGCCAACTGCAGGTCGGCCTCGAGCAGGGCCCGGGTGGCATCACGCACGGCGATCTGGATGCTGTCACTCATCACGACGAGTTCATTGACGACGCTTTCCAGATCGCTCTGGT
>JBMNPP010000228.1:0-3475 GCA_050943675.1 Brooklawnia sp. | reverse complement strand
GTGCAATGCACAACGCCCGAGTGGGCCACAGAAATCAGGGGAGCGCTGCCGCGCTGAGAGGACCTCGGGTCGACCCTTAAACCTGATCCAGATAATGCTGGCGGAGGGAGCCGTTTCTACATGGATTCACACATCTCAAGCACAACCGGGCAAGTGGTGGCCCCGGACGCACGCCTTGCCCTGCAAGTGCTGCCATGGACCGACTGGGATTCGGTCAAGCCGATCGTCAAGCAGGTGCTGGCCCGGATCGAGGCCGAACCAGGCATCCGCTACGAGGTCGGTGCCTTCGAGACCGTCATGGAAGGCGAACTGAGCCACCTGCTGCGGTTCGCGGCCGACCTGGTCCGGCTGGCCGGTGAACTGGCCGGTGCCGAGGTCTTCTGCGTCGCCAAGATCATGTACGCCCCGTCCGGCAAGGGCTGCGGCCTCAACCCATGAGTTGGCAGTGGACCAACCGGTGGCGGCTGCTGTGGCCGCCGCTGGTGGTCGTGGTGGGTTTGCTGGGCATCCTGCAATGGTTGACCAGTACCGGGGTCATCCGCGATTTCGTGATCCCGGCACCCTCGGCAGTCGCCGACGTGCTGGTCACACAATTCGACCTGCTGCTGCCGCACCTGCTCGAAACCACCCGGGTCTCGTTGATCGGCCTGGCCGTCTCGGTGCTGGTGGGTGTGGCAGTGGCCCTTGCAATGGACCGCATCGGCTGGGTCTACCGCGCCTTCTACCCACTGGTGGTCGCCTCCCAAACCATCCCGATCCTGGTGATCACCCCGGTGATCGTCCTGCTCTTCGGCTACGGCCTGACGCCCAAGATCCTGGTGGTCGTGCTGGTCTGCTTCTTCCCGATCTGCATCAGCCTGTTCGGTGGTTTGCGTGCGGTCGATTCAGACCAGCTACGGATGGTGCACACCATGGGCGCCAGCCCCTGGCAGGCGATGTGGCACGTCAAGCTGCCTGGCAGCCTGCCCGGACTGTTCTCGGGTCTGAAGATCTCGGCCACCTACTGCGTGATGGCCGCCACCCTGGCCGAATGGTCCGGCGGCAGCATGGGTCTGGGCATCTACATGCTGCGCACCAAACGCTCCTACTCCTATGACCGCATGTTCGCCTCGATCGTGTTGATCATCGTGGTGAGCATGCTGTTCTACCTGGCCGTGGCCGGCCTGCAGCGGGCGTCGATGCCCTGGCGCGCTGCTGAGCGGACCGCACGGCAACAACACCGATTGAAGGACTGACCATGCAACGAATCATCAGGATCTGCACACTGCTGCTCGCAGTTATCGCCCTGGTGGCCTGCGGCTCCACCGGGCCCACAGACAGCGGGGAGTCCCCGAGCGACCAGCCGCTGCAGCGGATCACCTTCGCCCTGGACTGGACCCCCAACACGAACCACTCAGGGCTCTTCATTGCCCGCGACCAGGGCTACTTCGCCGAAGAAGGGCTCGAGGTCGACCTGCAGCAAACCGATATGGCCTTCATCGAGATGGTCGGAACCGGTGCCGCCGAATTCGGCATCGCATCCCAGGAACAGGTGCTGCAGGCGCGCGCTGCTTCGGGGCAGGTGCCGATCGTCTCGATCGCCGCGGTGCTGCAGCACAACACCTCCGGCTTCGCCTCGTTCCCCCAAACCGGTATCAGTACCCCCAGCGACTTCGAGGGCAAGACCTATGCCGGGTGGGGCACCGAACTTGAACTGGCCATGATTCAGACGCTGATGGACGCCGATGGCGCTGATTTCGACCAGGTGAACATCATCAACCAGACTGCCACCGACTTCTTCGCGGCACTGGAGACCGAGGCCGACTTCGTGTGGATCTACTACGGCTGGGATGGCCTGTCGGCCGAACTGCGCGGATCACCGGTTGACTTCATGCTGCTGCAGGACGTCGACCCCGACCTCGACATGTACTCCCCGACGATCATCACCAATGAGCAGGTCATCGCCGATGACCCGGAACTGGTCGAACGCTTCCTGAGGGCCGCCGCCAGAGGTTACGCCGCTGCGATGGCAGATCCGCAGCTCGCGGTCGACGCCCTGCTGGCCGAGGCCCCAGAACTCGATGAGACGCTGGTTGCTGCCAGCCAGGAATACCTGAACGACTACTACGTTGCCCAGGCAGCCAGGTGGGGCGAGATGGATCCCCAGCGGTGGACCGACTTCAACGCCTGGATGGCCACCAACGGACTGCTCGAGTCAGAGGTCCAGCCCGAGGATGCCTACACCAATGACTTCCTCCCGTGAGCGGGTGCTGCTCAGCGCCGAGGGCCTGAGCCGCAGTTTCGACGACGAGGAAATCCTGGCCGATGTCTCACTGGCGGTCGCCGGCGGCGAGATCGTGTCGATCCTGGGCCTGTCCGGCTCGGGCAAGACGACGCTGTTCAACCTGCTGGCCGGCCTCGATGAACCCGAGCAGGGCACTGTCGTTGCCGAGGCGAAGATCGGCTACATGCTGCAAAAGGACCTCTTGCTGCCCTGGAAACGGGTCGGGGACAATATCGCGTTGCCGCTGACCCTGGCAGGCACACCGCGGGCCGAGGCCCGGGTCAGGGTCCGGGCCGAGTTGGGCCGTTTCGGGTTGAGCGGGCTGGGGGGACGTTGGCCCTTCCAGTTGTCCGGCGGTGAGCGGCAGCGGGCCGCGCTGCTGCGCACCTGGCTGTATGGCGGCCAGGTGCTGCTGCTCGACGAGCCCTTCTCTGGCCTGGATGCGATCACCAGGGAAGACCTGCAGGGCTGGCTGAAGCACCTGATCGATGAACTCGGCCTGACCGTCCTGCTGATCACCCATGACGTCGACGAGGCCCTGGCGCTGTCCGACCGGCTCTATGTGCTGTCGGCTGGCCGGCCAGCCACCCTGCACGATCCGATCGAACTGGATGGTGCGAGCGACCCCGTCCAGCACGAGCAGTTGCGTTCCCGGGTCCGCCAGTTGCTGTACACCGACGCTGCCGGGCGCGATGTCCGGAGGAAGGGACCACGATGAGCAGCCCCAACCCGTTCGACGCCAACGCCAGTGCCTACGATGCCTGGTATGACCAGAACCCGGTGCTCTACGAACTGGAACTGTCTGCCATCGGTGAGCTTCTGCCGCCGCCGGACCAGGGCCGGCGACTGGAAATCGGGGTGGGCTCGGGCCGGTTCGCAGGGCCACTGGGTTTCACAGATGGCATTGACCCCGGTCAGAACCTGCTGCGGATGGCCGCATCGACGGGACTGGCGGTAAGGCAGGGCGTCGCCGAGCAATTGCCCTATGCCGACGACAGCTTCACGGTGGTCGGCATCTTCACCGCACTGGAATTCTTCAGCAACCCTGCTGCCGCGCTGGCCCAGGTGCGTCGGGTGCTGACCAGGGACGGTGTCCTGGTGCTGGCCTGGCTCAACCGTGCCAGCACCGTGGGTCATCAGTTGGCGGACACCAGGGCTGAGGACCTCTATTACGCCGGTGCCAACTTCTACAGCCCGGACGAAATAGTCGAC
>JBMNPP010000227.1:0-3480 GCA_050943675.1 Brooklawnia sp. | reverse complement strand
GCACTGGAACTCAAGGAACTCCTCGACGTCCTGCTCGGTGAGTTGGTAGTTGAGCCTTTCATCCATGCTCAACTCTTCATCGCCGGGTGCGGTGGGACGCGGGGTGCGCGGGGCCGGCGGCTCGGTGGGCAGACCGGGCACTGGACGACCCTGCGCAGTGCTGGCAGGTGCAGGCTCGGCCTCGCCGTCTTCGACTGCCTCACCTTCGGCTGCTGGTGTCTGGGTGGCCTCGGGTGTTGGTGAGGCCTCGCCCGGTTCAGGTGTCGGCTCGGTCTCCGGCGCAGGAGTCGCCTCTTGCACCGCGATCACCGGCCGAAAAGAGAGCTTTGCAGTGGTACCGACCAGCGCAACCAGTTCCTCGCTGCTCACATTGGGTACTGCGACTTCGATCTTGTCATTGCCCTGTACGGTCACCGAGGCCTCACCGACACCCAGGGAGTCGACGCGGTTCTGGATGATGGTGCGGGCAGTCTCAAGATTCTCGCGCGGGACGGCTGAACCGTCCTCACTGCGGGCGGTCAACGTGATCGTCGTACCGCCGCGCAGGTCAAGCCCGAGTCGTGGCGTCCACGAACCGCTCAATGCCATCAGTCCGACAAGCATGATGACAGCCAGACCGAAACCGATCAGCGTGCGTTCCGGCCGGTAGGTGGAGGTGGATGAGGTTTTTGCCACGAGGGTGGGCTCCTGTCAGAGGCTCTTGCGTTCGGACTCGGCGTCTGGGTTGTCGCTGTCCGGAAGCGCAGGAGGCAGGAAATCGACAGGGTTGTTGTCCTCGGCGAGGTCCTGGTGGGCAGTGGCAGGAACCTCGGAGTCGGGAGCCATCAGGTCGCCGAACTCTGCGGCGCCTGGTGAGACCTGCCACTGGTTGTCGAGGCTGTCGGCGACGAACTCGTCCGTGGTCGAGGCCTGTCCACCGGCATCGGTGTACTCGAATTCTTCTTCGTCGGGCAGCGCCATCCGGGCGACGGCCTGCTTCAGCACGGTGACCTCGACGCCGGGGGCCAGTTCAACCACCAACTGGGCATCACCGGTGGCCCGGATGGTCCCGAACAGGCCGGTGTTCAGCATCACTCGGCTGCCGGGTTGCAGCGCTGCGATCATCTTGCGCTGCTGTTCCATCTTCTTTCGCTGTGGCAAGACCATCAGCACGTACATCAAGCCGATGAAGACGGCCAACATCAGGAAGACTTCCATGACACACCTAACTAGTCGGCAACCAGGCCCGCGCCTGGCTGTACGGGTGCGCGCTATTCGCGCGAACGCACCAGACCGATATTAGCGAGTCGCTGCGATTTCGCACATTTGGCCGGGTTCGTCCCAATCCGCAGGTGCTGCGCCTCAGCCGAATAGGTCGGGTTGGCCTGAATTGGCGGCTGGCAGTGGTGGCTGCAGACCGAGGTGACGCCAGCCCGCCTCTGTGGCCACCCGGCCCCTGGGTGTGCGCATGATGAACCCCAACCGCACCAGGAAGGGTTCGGCCACTTCTTCGACGGTCTCGGATTCCTCGGCCACGGCGATGGCCAATGTCGAAAGACCAACCGGACCGCCACCGAACTTGCGGCAGATTGCATCGAGCACCGCTCGGTCCAGCCGGTCCAGACCGAGCGGGTCCACCTCGTACAACTCCAGTGCGTCGCGGGCCAGCCCCTGGCTGACCCTGCCCTGGTTATGCACCTGGGCGTAATCCCGCACACGGCGCAGCAAGCGGTTCGCGATCCGGGGTGTGCCGCGGGAACGCCGGGCGATCTCGGTAGCCGATGCCTTGTCCAGTTGCACGTCCAGCTTGGCCGCCGAGCGCAGCACGATGCGCACCAGGTCAGCCGCCTGGTAAAAGTCGAGTTGCGCGGTGAAGCCGAATCGGTCACGCAGTGGGCCGGGCAACAGACCGGCCCTGGTGGTGGCCCCCACCAGGGTGAAGGCCGGGATCTCGATGGGGATGGCTGTTGCGCCGGGCCCCTTGCCGACCACGACATCGACCCGGAAGTCCTCCATCGCCATGTAGAGCATTTCCTCGGCCGGCCTGCTCATCCGGTGGATCTCATCGAGGAAGAGCACTTCACCGGCGGTCAGCCCGGACAGGATGGCGGCCAATTCGCCGGCGTGCTGGATCGCCGGACCCGAGGTGATGCGCAGCGGCATCGACAATTCGGTGGCGATGATCATTGCCAGGGTCGTCTTGCCCAGACCGGGCGGGCCACTGAGCAGCACGTGGTCGGGGGTGGTGCCTCGGTGCTGTGCGGCAGCAAGCACCAGCCCCAACTGGTCGACCACCCGGGGCTGCCCCTCGAACTCGGCCAGAGAAGCAGGACGCAACGCACCCTCGGCGGCGCGTTCTTCTTCTGCCGGCCAGGGGTCGAGCGGCGAATGGGTCACGACGATGCCCTCCTCAGGCTCGGGCCAGTGACTGCAGGGCAGCCTTCATCAGCCTACCGAGCGAGATCTGGGGTTCCTCGGCAACCAGGCCGGCCACGTTCTCGGCCCCGACCTGCGCATCGCGCGGCGACCACCCAAGGCTCTGCAGTCCGGCAGTCACCTGCTCACGCCACCGTTCTGTGGCCGGATCGAGGCCGGGCTCGGACGAGTCGGCCGGGGTGACACCGAGCACTGCCACGCGGTCACGAAGTTCGATGATCATCTTTTCGGCACCCTTGCGGCCGATTCCGGGCACCCTGGTCAGAGTGGTGATCGATTCGGACTGGATCGCCTGCACCACCTCGGCAGGGCTGAGCACCGAGACCAGTGCCATCGCCAGCTTGGGTCCGACTCCGGAGGCCAGTTGCACCAGTTCGAAGGTTTCCCGTTCCAGGTCGGAGCCGAAACCGAACAGGGTCAGTGCGTCCTCCCGCACCACCAGGCTGGTGTGGAGAGTGCAGGGCTCCCCGGGCCGCAGTGCGGCTGCGGTGGCAGGGGGGCAGTTCAACTTGAAGCCCACCCCTGACACGTCCACCACGGCCCAGTTGGGGCCCAGGCCAACAGCGGTACCGGTGAGTTGAGAGATCATCTGCGTCCTGTTCGGGCGGCGTGAGCTGCCGCGGCAGCTGCGTAACGGTTGGTGGCCCCACCCCGCCACAGGTGGCAAAGGGCCAGCGCGACTGCATCAGCGGCGTCTGCTGGCCGGGGGGCCTCTTTGAGCTTGAGGATGCGGGCGACCATCGCACCGATCTGGGCCTTGTCGGCGCTTCCGGAACCTGTGATGGCCGCCTTGACCTCGGTCGGGGTGTGCAGGGCGACGGGGATCTGGTGGCGGGCGGCGATCAGCATCGCGATCCCGGCGGCCTGGGCCGTGCCCATCACCGAGTGCAGATTGTGTTGCGCGAAAACCCTCTCAACAGCGACCGCATCCGGTTCGGTGCGCGACACCCATTCCTCCAGGCCTCGTTCGATGTTGAGCAGCCGGTGGGCATGGTCAAGGTCGGCTGATGTCTGCACCACACCAGCCTCCACCAGCCGCGCCGAGCGGCCCGGCGCACCTTCGAC
>JBMNPP010000226.1:0-3542 GCA_050943675.1 Brooklawnia sp. | reverse complement strand
TGCACCCCGGCCACCCCGATCGGCACCTGCATGGTCTCGCCCGAGGGTGCCTGCGCGGCCTACTACAACTTCGGCCGCCTCGACCGTGAGCTGTCACAACAGGTGGTCGGTTCTTGACGCCCGAGCAACCGCAAATCAACCCGCGGGCAGTGAGCTGGGCGTCCACGATGCACGGTCACGGCGACCAGATGGTCAGTGCCCACCGAGACAGCCACGCCCGGATCGAACCGGGTGAACCGATCGGGCGGGAGGCCCGCGAAGAGCGCCAGAACCTGCTGCTGCGTGCCGGCGCGACGCCGGAAATTGGCGGAGGTAACCGGGCCCGGCCCGAACAGCCCGACCCCGAGCGAACCTGCTTTGAGCGGGACCGCGACCGGATCGTGCATTCCACGGCATTCAGGCGGCTGGCAGGCAAGACCCAGGTGGTGGTCTACCCGACCGACCACCAGCGCACCCGGTTGACCCACGCCCTGGAGGTGGCCCAGGTCGCCACCTCCATCGCCCGCGCGGTGGGCGCCAATGTGGCGCTGGCCGACGCGATCGCGTTGGGCCACGACTGCGGGCACGGGCCCGGCGGCCACGCCTCCGAGGAGGCCTTCGATGCCTTCCTGCCCGACGGTTTCGAGCACGGCCCGTGGGGTGCGGACGTGGCCCTGGCCGAGCTCAACCTGTGCGATGAAACCCTGGACGGCATCCGCAACCACTCGTGGTCGCGTCCGGCACCGGCCACGATCGAGGGCGAGATCGTCAGCTGGGCAGACCGCATCGCCTACTGCGCGCACGACCTTGAGGACGCCAGCCATGCCGGCATCGTCGACCTCGCCGAATTGCCCGATGTCGTGGTCGAACTGCTCGGCACCACCCGGCGTGAACAACTCGGGGTGCTGATCAGGGCAGTCAGCGCCACCATCACCAGCACTGGGCAGGTCGGGATGCCGGCAGAGCAGGCGGGCGCGCTGGCCGAGCTGCGCCGGTTCAACTACGAACGCATCTACACCCGCCCCGAATCGCTGGCGCAGGCCCACACCATGATCGAGGTGCTGCAGGGGCTGGTCAGCCACTACACCAACCATCCCGACGCGATGCCCGGCGGCTTCCGCGGTGATGACCGGGTGCTCAGCGCGGTCACCTATGTGGCGGGGATGACTGACCGGTTCGCTTTCGACCAGGCCGAGGCACTGCTGGGCTGGACCACCGAGCGGCTACCACCCGGTATCGGTCACGGCGCCTGAGGCTCGCGTCGGGCCGTCAGGGCCGCAGGCGGCCGCGCAGGTCGTCAGGGAGCAGCCGTGCCGAACCGATCAGCCGACGCATCACGGTCACGGTGCAGATCTGGCCAACCAGGATGCCGACCAGCACCAGCAGTTGCGAGGCACCGGCCTGCACCGGTGTGCCACCGCCAAGCAGGACGCCGATGAAGGCGCCCGGCAGCGTCACCAGGCCAACCGTGCGAGTCGAGTCGAGCATCGGCACCAGCGGTTCAGCGATCACTGGCTGCAGCACCATGTCGATGGCGGTGCGGCGCGGAAACCCCAGCGCGAGCGCCGCCTCGTAGACCCCGATTTCGTCGCGCAGCGCGGGGAAGAACCGTCGCCCCGCCAGGGTGTGCACGGTCATCATGTTGCCCACCACGATGCTGCCGATCGGGATCAACGAGAAACCGTTCAGCGGCGCGGTCCCGGTCAGGTAGATGACCGCTAGCACCGGCAGCACACCGCTGGCCATCGCGACCGCCGTCCACCACCAGACCTTCCGGGTGCCCACGCGCCCGGTGGCGGTGAGGACGCCGACGGTGAACATCATCAGCAGGAACAGCCCGGCGCTCCACAGTTGCTGGATGGCCAGCACGATGATCGTCGACACCACGGCGAGCTGCAGTGCCGCCCGCACTGCGACAACGACGACCTCACCCTTGATTTGCAGCCGGCCGGCTCGTGCCACCAGCGTCCCGAGGACGATGAGCGAAACCAGGGCGACGGCCAACTGCCAGGACGGATCAATCTGCACGCTGGCCATCCTGCCACCGCCTGTCGCTGGGCACGAATACACTGGCGGCCATGGCAAGAATCAACGAGGACGATATCGCGTTGGTTCGTGAGCGCGCCCGAATCGATGAGGTCGTCGGTACGCACGTACAGTTGCGCAATTCGGGGGGCGGCTCGCTCAAGGGGCTGTGCCCGTTCCACGACGAGAAGACGCCCAGCTTCCAGGTGACCCCGGCCCGGGGTTTCTACTACTGCTTCGGCTGCGGCGAGGGTGGCGACGTAATTACGTTCGTCCAGAAAATTGACAACCTCAGTTTCACCGAGGCCGTGCAGTACTTGGCCGACAAGACCGGTGTCCAGTTGCGCATCAGCGACGACGGACGCCCGGCAGCCCCACCCGGGCTGCGGCAGCGCATCCTGGCTGCGAACCAGGCGGCGGCAGAGTTCTACCAGGCGCAGATCGACACACCCGAGGCGATCATCTTCCGGCAGTTCGTCGACGCTCGGGGCTTCGACCGGGGCGCCTGTGAGCACTTCGGCATGGGGTATGCACCCAAGGACGGCAAGGCGCTGCGGAACCACCTCACCCGCGCTGGTTTCACCAGCGAAGAGCTGGTCAAGGCCGGCCTGGTGCGTGAATCGGGCTGGGACTACTTCCAGGGACGCGTCCTGTGGCCGATCCGTGACTCGGCGGCCTCAACGCTGGGGTTCGGTGCCCGGCGGGTATTCGACGACGACCGGATGCCGGCCAAGTACATCAACACCCCCGAGAGCCCGGTGTACAAGAAGTCGCAGGTGCTCTACGGCCTCGACCTGGCCCGCCAGCCGATCGGGAAGAAGTCCCAGGCAGTGGTCGTCGAGGGATACACCGACGTGATGGCCTGCCACCTGGCCGGCATCGACACCGCGGTCGCGTCCTGCGGCACTGCCTTCGGCCCGGACCACGCCCGCATCCTGCAACGGCTGATGGGCAACCACGACGTCTTCAACGGCGAGATCGTGTTCACCTTCGACGGGGACGAAGCCGGACAGAAGGCGGCCCTGAAGGTGTTCTCGCTCGACCAGGGCTTCGTCGCGCAAACCTATGTGGCAGTCGAACCCAACGGGCTGGACCCCTGCGACCTGCGGCTGCAGTCCGGTGAGCCGGCTGTTCGTGAACTGGTTGGGCGTCGTATCCCGCTCTACCGGTTCGTGATGCACAACGTGGTCGGGCAGTTCGATCTTGATCGGGTCGACGGGCGGCTGCAGGCAGTGCGGGCCGCGGCGCCGCTGCTGACCAGTGTGCGTGATGCCTCCTTGGTGCGCGGATACCTGCACGACCTGGCCCAACTGGTGGGCATGGATATCGAAGAGGTCCGCCAGATCGCCGCCCAGCGCACCCGCCGACAGATGCCGTCCGCCCAGCGCGAACAGCGGCGCCCAGCCACCAACCAGGATCAGGGGCCCACGCTGGACGGGTTGTCGTTGCCGTGGCCGGACGCAGACGACCGCAACACCAGTGTTGAGCGGGGGACGCTGAAGCTGATGCTGCAGTACCCGGCCCTGTTCGACACCTCC
>JBMNPP010000225.1:0-3641 GCA_050943675.1 Brooklawnia sp. | reverse complement strand
GAACTTGGCTCGATCACCAAGACCTTTACCGGTCTGCTGCTGGCCGATGCCGCGGCTCGCGGTGAGGTCGCCCTGGACGCGACCCTCGATCAATACCTGCCCGAACTGGCCGGCACCGAAGCTGGCACGACCACCCTGGCAGAGCTTGCCACCCACACCTCCGGACTGCCCGAGCTGGGCCAACCCATGGACGCGAAACTCGTCGAACAAAGCCTCACCGGTGAGGCACTACACATTTACACCGAGGGCGACCCGACCACAGTGCTGGAGCAGGCGCAGCAGGTGAGTCGGACCGGGCGCGGCGAATGGCGCTACTCCAACCTGGGCATGACATTGCTGGGCCTGGCGCTCGCCCGCACCGCGGGCCTGCCCGATTGGCCGACCCTGGCCACCGAGCGGCTGCTCATCCCCCTGGGTATGACCGACACCGAATTCGCCCCACCGGGCCAACCGCATGCCGAATTGATGCAGCCACAGTTGGCGGGCGGACGCCCCGTGGAGGCCTGGACTGGCGGTGGATACGCTCCGGCCGGCTCCAGCACCTCAACCACTGCCGCTGATCTCACTCGCTACGCACAGGCACTGCTGGATGGCTCAGCACCCGGCATGTCCGCACTCGAGCCGCGAGTGTCGGCAGCGATCATGCCCGACACCCAGATGGGCCTGGCCTGGGTGGTCACCGGCCCACCGGGCGACCAGGTCGCCTGGCACAACGGCGGCACCGGCGGCTCCCGCACCATGCTCGCGATCGACCGGGATGCCCAGCAGGCAGTCATCGTGCTCAACAACTCCACCCGCGACGTCACCGGAACCGGGCTGGCGCTGCTGGGTATCGACGCAGCCGGTCCCCCGGCATGGGCGCAGCGCATCACCCCGGCCGCACTGGTGCTGGTCTCGGTGGCGTTCGTGCTGGTCCTGGTGATCGGTTCGCTGCGTGAACGAAACCGGCTGGGGCTGGTCTGGCGAGCCGTCTTCGCAGGCTCAGGACTGCTGCTGATGTGGCTGGTGACGCCGTGGGACTGGATCCCCGGCTGGGTATTCGGGGCGGCAGTCGGCCTGACTGTCGGGGCGATGCTGGTGGCGGCGACCCGTTGGCGTCAGTTGCCCTGGTTGCCAGGCCGGTTCGCCTGGCTGGGCGTGCTGACGGGTCTGGCTGGTCTGGCGCTGCTGGTGCTCCTGGCCCGCATGGTGGTCACCGCGCTCAGTATTGGCCAAACAATCTGAGCGTTCGCAAGATCAATTTCCGACTACCTTATTAATCATTTAAGCGAATCTGACTGACTCGATTCTCATAAGTGAGACATTGAATCGATTCAGCACCTCTGCCGCCACTTACTCCCATAGAATTTCCCCCAGTCACGCAGTCCCCGTTGGCGCAGCGATCCGCTACCCCAATCCATATCGCAAATCCCCACAAAGAGACGCCACACAAAGCCAAGATCAACTTCGGGCAGCACACTCACCTCCGCATGAAAACGGGCATGATCATTTCCAGCAATCCCACTGGAGCAATTTAGTGTCGGCTGGCTGGGCTATATTCAAATCCGTGCGGGGAGCAACAAAAAATCACTTGAACGACCCCGGGGGGACACCAACACGGGGTCGGCTGAGTTCAATGACGGCAGCGGTCTACAAGATTCCGATCACGTGGCGGCTGGTCATTCTGTTCATTTGGGACACACTCGCCTGGGGGATCGCGCTGACGGTGCTGCTGGTCGTCCGGTACGACTTCCGCATGTCCCGCGACCGATGGGTGGCGGTCCTGACCTATACCGGCATAGCGGTGGTGCTGCAGATTGCGGCCAGCCTGCTGGCTCGCCGGATCTTCGGACGCAACCGTGTCGGCAGCTTCAGTGAGGCGCTGGCGCTGAGCGCCACAGTGCTGACGATCACGGTGCCACTCGGTCTGGTGATGAGCGTGGTCTCCCCCAACTTCCCGCACGGCGTCGGTCTGGTCCTGCCGCCCATGGCGCTGACGGTGATGGCCGCCGGACGCGGCTTCTTCCGGTTGGCCAAGGACGCCAGCCATCCCGGCCCCAACCAGGACGCCGTCCCGGCACTGATCTATGGCGCCGGGAACGCGGGCCACCAGGTGGCGCAGCTTGTCGACATCGCAGAGAATCCCCCGTACTCGATCGTCGGATTCATCGATGACGACCCCGACAAGCGCCAACTGCGGGTGCGCAGCCACCGCGTCCACGGCTCAGGGGACGACCTGGTGCGGGTCGCCCGCGAGCGCGGCGCCCATACCGTGATCCTGGCGATCAGCAAGGCCTCTTCAAAGCTCTTGCAGGATGTGGCGGCGAAGTGCGACGCCAACGGCCTGAAGTTCGTGGTGCTACCCCCGGTGCGCGAGATGATCGGCGGTCAGGTGTCGTTGGGCGACCTGCGCGAGTTCAATGTGATCGACCTGCTTGGCCGGCGTCCTGTCGAGACCGACCTGAGCAAGATCGCCGGATACATCAACGGCAAGCGCGTGCTCGTCACCGGTGCCGGCGGCTCGATCGGTGCAGAGTTGGCGCGTCAGGTTCACAAACTGGGGCCCAGCCAACTGGTGCTGCTCGACCGGGATGAGTCGGCGCTGCACGCGGTGCAACTGTCGCTTTATGGGGTTGGGCTGCTGGACGGCGACGACACTGTGCTGTGCGACATCCGCGACCGGGAGGCGCTGCAGCAGGTTTTCGACCACCACCGCCCCGAAGTCGTCTTCCATGCTGCTGCACTGAAGCACCTGCCCATGCTGGAGCGCTATCCCGCAGAGGGCTGGAAGACAAATGTGTTGGGCACCCTGAATGTGCTGCGCTGCGCCGAGCAGACCGGGGTGCGGCACTTCGTCAATATCTCAACCGACAAGGCTGCGGATGCCTCCAGCGTGCTGGGCCGCACCAAACGGGTGGCCGAGCGACTGACCGCCTGGCATGCCCGGCACTTCGACCTGCCTTATCTTTCCGTGCGGTTCGGCAACGTGCTCGGCTCCAGGGGTTCGGTCCTGCACACCTTCCAGGCCCAGATCGAGCGCGGCGGCCCGGTCACGGTGACCCACCCGGATGTCACCCGCTACTTCATGACCATCCCGGAGGCCTGCGAGCTGGTGCTGCAGGCCGGGGCCATCGGCGCGCCGGGCGAGGTCCTGGTGCTCGACATGGGTGAGCCGATCAGGATCATGGACATGGCCGAACGCCTGATCACCGAATCCGGCAAGCGGGTCGAGATCCACTTCACTGGCCTGCGCGATGGCGAGAAACTGCACGAGGTACTGTTCAGCGATTCCGAGCACGGCGAGCCCAGCGACCACCCGTTGATCCAGGGCATGCGGGTACCCGAATTGGCGCCGAGCAAGATCCTGGACCAGCCACTGCAACCCGACGGGGCCGCCCCAGTACTGCAACACGATTTCGGCATTGCTCGATGAGCGATCGCATCTACCTGTCATCGCCTGACATGACCCAACTGGAGCAGGACGCCCTGCTGCGGGCCATCAGGTCTGGTTGGGTCGCACCACTCGGACCGGAGGAGGACGCCTTCGAGGACGAACTGGCCGACTACTGCGGCACCAAGTACGCGGTGGCCCTGTCCTCCGGCACCGCCGCACTGCACCTTGGGTTGCTGGCACTCGACGTGGGTCCCGGCGATGTAGTGGT
>JBMNPP010000224.1:0-3837 GCA_050943675.1 Brooklawnia sp. | reverse complement strand
ATTAGGACGAGCAATGTTCCAGTTCAAACTGCCCGACCCCGGTGAGGGCCTGCTTGAGGCCGAGATCACCCAGTGGCTGGTCGCCGAGGGCGACGAGGTGCGCATCAATGATGTGCTGGTCGAGATCGAGACAGCCAAGTCGCTGGTCGAGCTGCCCAGCCCGGTCTCGGGTACCGTGCACCGGCTGCTGGTCGAGGTTGGCCAGACCGTCGAGATTGGCGCCCCCATCATCGAGATCGACGACGGTTCGGGGCCGAGCACCTCCGAGCCCGAGGCCCCGCAGCAGGATGAGGCGACACCCGAGGAGACACCGAAGAACCTGGTCGGTTCAGGGCCCGCGCCCGAACCCACCACCCGGCGTCGCCCACCAGTGCCGCAGCCCGCTCCGGCCCAGGCCGCCCCGGTGGCCACCGAGCCGCCCCAGCCGGTCCCCAACACCACGGCGGTCGGCAAGGTGCTGGCCAAGCCCCTGGTGCGGCGGTTGGCCCGCGACCTGGGCGTGGCGCTGGCACATGTGCGTCCGACCGGCCCGCACGGTTCGGTCAGCAAGGCCGATGTCGAGGCCGCAGCCGGCCTGGCCCACCTCGACGTCGCCGGGCGTCGCGAGCCGATCAAGGGAGTGCGCCGGGCCACTGCACAAAACGTGGCCGAATCGGTCGCAAAGCACGTGCACGTCACCGAGTTCAACACCATCGACATTTCGGCGACCAAGACCCTGATCGAGACGTTGAAGAAGCGGCGAGAATTCAAGGACTTGAGGGTTTCACCGCTGCTGCTGCACGCCAAGGCGGTCTGCATGGCATTGGCGCGGCACCCCGAACTCAACGCGTCCTGGGACGCCCAGGCGGGCCAGATCGTCTACCACGACCGCGTCAACCTGGGTATCGCCGCCGCCACCCCGCGCGGGCTGCTGGTACCGGTCATCAAGGACGCAGACCAGCTGAACCTGGTCGAACTGTGCCAGGCCATCAACGAGCTCGTGGTCACCGCCAAGCAGGGCAGGCTGCAGCCCGCCGACTATGCCGGTGGCACGTTCACCATCACCAATGTGGGGGTTTTCGGTATCGACACCGGCACCCCGATCATCAACGGTGACGAATCAGCGATCCTGGCGATGGGCGCCATCAAGCGACGGCCCTGGGTGGTCGGTAGCGGCGATGACGAGCGCATCGAGCCGCGCTGGGTGAGCACCCTGGCGCTCAGCTTCGACCACCAGCTGATCGACGGCGAGGGCGGCTCACTCTTCCTGGCAGACATCTCGACGATCCTGGAATCACCCGAACTGGGCCTGCTGTTCTGAGGGGCCACGCCGTTTGCTCGCGGGTCGCGGGTGCGCCGAGTGGCAGGATGACTGCATGCAATACGTCACCCACGTCGAGATCGACCTGGCGGCCATCGCCCACAACCTGGCCCAGGTGCGTGCGCTGGCGCCCGGCGCCCAGGTGCTGGTGGCGGTAAAGGCCAACGGCTATGGCCACGGTGCCGTCGAGGTGTCCCGGTACCTGGCCGGGCAGGGATTGGCCGACTGGTTCGGCGTGGCCACGGTGCCCGAGGGCGTCGAATTGCGTGCGGCCGGTATCGACCAGCCCATCCTGAAGTTCTCACCAGTGCTGTGCAGTGACGAACTCGAGGCCGCCCTGGCCGCGGGGATCTCGCTGACCGTGCACGACCGGGCGGGCATCGATGCGGTCGCACACGCGGCAGCAGCGGGACGTCCGGTCGGCGTCCACTTGGCCATCGACACCGGCATGCGCCGCGTCGGATGCGAGCCAGCCGATGCAGCCCTGCTCGCCGAGCACATCGCCAGCCATCCCGGACTGCGGTTCGAGGGGATCTTCACCCACCTGCCGATCAGCGACGTCCCGGCGGGCCAGGACTTCACCCGGACCCAGCTCCGCCTCTTCAACGACATCGTTGGCCAGATCCAGCAGGCCCGGGCTGGTGCGGGACTGGCCGCGGTGCCGCTGGTACACGCAGCCAACTCGGGTGCAGTGCTGGGCCACGACCTGGCCGGCACAACCATGGTGCGGCCCGGCATCATGGCCTACGGCTACTACCCGGACGCCGCCGGCACCCCCCGCACGGTCGAATTGCGGCAGGCCCTGGCCTGGAAGAGCCGGGTCAGCCACGTCAAGCGCATCGGGCAGGGTGAGACGGTCGGCTATGGACGCACCTGGACCGCCCCGACCGATCGATGGATCGCCACAGTGCCGATCGGTTATGCCGACGGCTACTCCCGGCTGAATTCGAATCGTGGCCGGATGCTGGTCGGTGGACGCAGCCACCCGGTCGCGGGGCGGGTGTGCATGGACCAGACGATGCTCGATCTTGGCCCGACCCGCCCTGACGAGCCAGCGCCGGCCCGGGTCGGTGACGAGGTTGTGGTCCTGGGTGCCCAGGGCAGCGAGTTCATCAGCACCGATGAGCTGGCCGGGTTGATGGGCACCATCAGTTATGAGGTGGTTTGCCTGATCGCGCCGCGGGTGCAGCGCAGCTACCTGCGCTAGTCAGCCGGTTGCCCGGTGATGCGGCGGCGGCTGACGAACTGCTCTCGTGCGTAGCGGCCGACAGCGACGGTGTTCCATGAATCGGTGACCGCGCCAACCCCGCCACCGATCACCGGGATGCGCCGGGCGATCAGCCCGACTGCCTGCTTGCCGCCGGTCGAGGTGAGCAACGCCATCACCACCCGCTGCGCGATGGTTTGTTCGAGATTGCGGTCCAGGCCGGGGGCGGTCGCGAGCACCAGTGGGCTGCCCGGCAGTTCGCCCTGGGCGACCAGGTCGTCCACGATCCGCTTGCCGAGCAGGGTGGTCAGCACTGCGTGTCGCACCCGTGAATCGTTCAGGTCGTAGCCGCGCAGGTGCGCGATGGCTGCGACCATCCGGGCCTGCAGCAATGCCACACCAGTCAGGTTCGCCGGCGCCCCAACCAGCATGGTTGCGAATCCACCCAGGTTGGTGACGAAACCCTGCGTCCCGCACAGGGTGGCGTGGATCGAGACGACCGAATTGATGGCCTTCTCGGCCGAGCCGTGCTTTTCGAGTTGGCGCCCGGCCGCAGCGCGGGCGCCCGGTAGTTGATCAGTGCCCTCGATCGCGAAGTCGACCACCATGCGCAGCAGGCGACCGGTGCTGTTGGGTGCGTTTACTGGTGCGGCGGCGATGATCGACTTGCCGATTCCGTCAGTGTCGGGCATGCGGGCTCCTGAGGCAGAAGGGTCATCCCCTACGCTAGTCGGCAGGCCTGATGCAGCGAACTCGAAGGCCCCCGGATTTCGCCCTGAGGCTGATATTGGTGGGCATCGGCCTGCGATCCGGTATGCGGGAACGGCCCACACCGCTCGCCCTCACGGGCGACCATGGAGGTTAGCGAAAGGAGGACCTGCATGAATCAGGTCGCGAGACTGGAGATCGACGGCAAGGTCTATGAGCTGCCGATCCTGGTGGGAACCGAGGGCGAACGAGCCATCGACATCAGCAAACTGCGCGCCCAGTCGGGTTTGATCACCCTGGACGACGGCTACGTGAACACCGGATCGTGCGAGTCCAGGATCACCTTTATCGATGGGGATAAGGGCATTCTCAGGTACCGCGGGTACCCGATCGAGACTCTCGCCGAGCGCAGCAGTTTCGTCGAGGCTGCTTACCTGTTGATCTTCGGACGCCTGCCAACCCAGGAAGAACGCGAGGGCTTCACCGAGAAATTGACCGAGTCATCGGCCATCCATGAGGCGATGACCAAGCACTTCGATGCCTTCCCGACCAACTCGCACCCGATGGCGATCATGTCGGCAATGATCAACTCGCTGTCGACCCACGAGCGGCCCAAGATCGC
>JBMNPP010000223.1:0-3850 GCA_050943675.1 Brooklawnia sp. | reverse complement strand
CGACCGCAACCGTGGTGAACGGTATCTGGATGCCAAGGGCATACAGGTGCTGGCCAACAAGGCCGCGGCGGCCAAACGCTGTCAGCAGGGCGATACCGCCGACCACTGGCGGCAGCACCAGCGGCAGCAGCACCAGGGTGCGCAGGATGCCGCGGCCCCAGAACCTGAGCCGGGCCAGCACCGCGGCCAGTGGCACACCGAGCACCAGGCAAACCACGGTGGATGCGGCGGCAGTGACCAGACTCAGCCGCAATGCCGCCACTGATGATTCCGAACTGATCAGGCCCCAGAAATTGCCCCAATCGACGCTGGGCACCAGACCGATCAGCGGGAACAGCACGAATGCGGCGGCCAGGCCGGCTGGGATCACCAGCCAGCCCGGCACACCGCTACTGGTTCTTGGCAAAGGTCAGTTCGCTGAGTTGAAGCCTGCATCCGCCAGCACCTGCTGGCCCTCGGCCGAAAGCACCAGATCGATGAATGCCTGGGCTGCCTCGGGATTCTGTGAATCAGTCAGCATGCCGATCGGGTAGACATTGATCACCTCGTCGGCCTCGGGGAAGTCGACTGCGGTCACCTTGTCGCCAGCACCCCTGGCGTCGGTGCGGTAGACCAGGCCAGCGTCGGCCTCACCGGAAGTGACCTTGGTGAGCACGTTCGACACCGAGGGCTCTTCGCTGACCGGGGTCAGCGTGACGTCCGCCAGCTCAGCGACCTGCTCGGTGGCACCGCCACAGGGCACCTGGGGTGCGCAGACCACGACGTTCAGATCGGGATTCTCCAGGTCTGCCAACGAGGTGATGCCCAGCGGATTGCCGGGAGCCACAGCGATGGTCAGGTGGTTGGTGACGAAGGGTGTCGGTTCGGGTTCCATGAGTTCTGCATCGGTTGCCTTGGTCATGTTGCGCTCGTCAGCCGACGCGAAGACGTCGCCGGGAGCACCAGCCTCGAGCTGGGCCACCAGGTCGGAGGAACCCGCGAAGACGAATTCGACGTTCAGGTCGGGGTTCTCGGCCATCAGCATCTCGCCGAGTTCTTCGAAGGTGGCCTTCAGCGAGGCTGCTGCGAAGACGTTCAGGGTGCCGCTGACCTGCTGGTCCGACTGGGTCGTCTCGGCCGTGGAGGCCGGGGCAGTGTCGGGGCTGGTGGTGCTGGCCGGCTCGGCGTTGCCGCCACAGCCCGCGAGCAATAGGAGAGTCGCACCAACGGCGGCGATACGACGGATCACTTGGTTCCCTCCGGGGTCTCGATAATCACGTTGGTCGACTTGACGACCGCCACTGCCAGGCTTCCGGCCTCGAGCCCGAGCTCACGCACCGAATCGGCGCTGATCAGCGAGGTGATGGTGAACGGGCCGCAACGTAGCTGCACCTGCCCCATCACCCCGTCCGTCTTGACCTGGGTGACCAGGCCGACCAGCCGGTTACGTGCCGATACCTTTGAGCCAAAGGTGTCCTCGGGGGCACTGGGTTGCGAATCGGCGTAGGCAGCAAGCGCAGCGCCGTCGACCACCTTGCGGTTCTGCTCGTCCAGGCCTACCGGGAGCTTCTTTGCATCAATCAGGCGACGAACAGTGTCATCGCTGACGCCCAACAGGACGGCAGCCTCTGCAATGCGGTATGCGACCATGAGACTGATTCAATCACGCAACTGCGGATTGTTTACTTAAATCTCATCGCAGATGCGTATTTGTTATGGAGCCTTGGTTCAGTATCGGTAGCTATCGGGCTTGAACGGGCCTGCCACGTCGATACCCAGATAGTCGGCCTGCCGGTCGGTGAGCTCGGTCAGCCGCACCCCAAGGGCGTCCAGGTGCAGCCGGGCGACCTCCTCGTCCAGCCGCTTGGGCAGCACGTGCACACCCAGCGGGTAGGCGGCAGTGTTCTGGAACAGTTCGATCTGGGCCAGCACCTGGTTGGTGAACGAGTTGCTCATCACGAAGCTGGGGTGCCCGGTAGCGTTGCCCAGGTTCAGCAGGCGCCCCTCGGACAGCACCAGCACCCCGTGGCCATCGGGGAACCGCCACATGTCGACCTGCGGCTTGATCTGCTCACGCTCGATACCCGGCCAGGCCTCCAGCCCGGCCATGTCAATCTCGTTGTCGAAATGGCCGATATTGCCGACCAGGGCCTGGTGCTTCATACGGCTCATGTGTTCAGCAGTGATCACATCGCAGCAGCCGGTGGCAGTGATGAAGATGTCGGCGGTGCCCAGCACATCGTCGAGCTGGACGACCTGGTAGCCATCCATGGCGGCCTGCAGTGCGCAGATCGGGTCAACCTCGGTGACGACCACGCGCGCGCCCTGGCCGCGCAGTGATTCCGCGCAGCCCTTGCCCACGTCGCCGTAGCCGCACACCACTGCGGTCTTGCCGCCGATCAGGATGTCGGTGGCCCGGTTGATGCCGTCCACCAGCGAGTGCCGGCAGCCATACTTGTTGTCGAACTTCGACTTGGTGACCGCATCATTGACGTTGATCGCGGGAAAGCGCAATGTGCCCTGGGCGGCCATCTGCACCAACCGGTGGACGCCGGTGGTGGTCTCTTCGGTTACACCCAACAGCGCATCCGCGATGGCAGCCCAGTCCAGGTCGGTGGTCGTGCGCAGCTGATCGAGGATAACTCCCCACTCGGCCGAATCGCCCGGCTCGGGCTGGGGCACCTGTCGGGCATACTCGGCCCCCTTGTGCACCAGCAGGGTCGCATCGCCGCCATCGTCCAGGATCATGGTGGGCAGCTGACCGCCGGGCCAGCGGAAGATCTCGGTGATCGCCTCCCAGTACTCGGGCAGGGTCTCGCCCTTCCAGGCGAACACCGGGATGCCGGCTGCAGCGATCGCGGCGGCGGCATGGTCCTGAGTCGAGAAGATATTGCACGAGGCCCAGCGCACCTGGGCACCCAGCGCCACCAGCGTCTCGATGAGCACCGCGGTCTGCACGGTCATGTGCAGTGAGCCAGCGATCCGCGCCCCGGCCAGCGGCTGGGCGTCAGCGTAACGCTCACGCATGGCCATCAGCCCCGGCATCTCGTGCTCGGCAAGAGCAATCTCGCGGCGGCCGAAGTCGGCCAGACCAATATCAGCGACGCGGTAATCCATGCCCCGCAGCCTACTCGTGGCCCTGTGCGAGCACGAAACCCCGGGCCTCAGGAGGGCTGCGTCCAGCCCAACCCGATACCCAGGTAGGCCGCGCCGTACAACCCCTGCATCAGCAAGGTGATGTAGCGGTCGACCTCGCTGCCCGCGCCCGCACTGAGCTGGCAAACCCGCACCCCACCCCGGGTGGCCAATTGCTGCAGGCTGCGGCCCTGGTCGGCCCCGACCGTCCCGGAGTGTTCATCATCCAGCAGCACCAGCACCGGACGACCTACGGCCGCCTTGTCGGTGAACGGGTCGGCGAACGGGTCGGCTGGGGCCACGTGCCGCAGTACCTGCGCGATCTCGCGGGCATCGGCTGCCAGCACCGGACGTCCTGAATAGAGCCGCAGGGCCTCCGCGATCCGGCGGCTGGCCCGTGCCGCCAGCACCGAGCCACCCCAGATCAGTGGCTCGGTATCGCCCAGGGCGCAGGCCAGATCCTTGGCCGGGTTGGCTGACAGGTCGCGGTGCGGGCTCGATTGTTCGGCGACCATGTCGGCGGCCTCGGCAGCATGCTCACAGTTGACCACTGGCCCCAGTCCGGCCTCGTGCAGCAGCGACAGCAGCACCACCGCGGCTGCGGTCACAGCACCTGATCGGGTGGGCACCAGCAGCACCCTGCTGCCACCTGCGATGGCAAGCTCGGAATCAGCTGGCGCGGCCAGCAGCACCATGCAACCCCGGCGGGTCGCCTCAGTGACCGTCGCCAGCAGGC
>JBMNPP010000222.1:0-3850 GCA_050943675.1 Brooklawnia sp. | reverse complement strand
GATCACCCGACCCGACCAGGCGCGCGCGAACGCGGCAGCAGTACGTCCGATGGACGCCGGGCTGCTCAAGCGAATCAGTGACCTCTTCGCCTGAGAGCGCTGCCGCTGGATGGCTGCGGACAACGGGTAACGTGGCTGGGTAACCACTTCCACAGGAGGGCATCATGTCCAGGACCCCAACCGCTGGGACGGCAGCCCAGGCCACCATCCTGTTGATCGCGCGGCTCGCCTTCGGTGTGATTCTGGTGGCACGAGCCTGGTCGCGCTGGCAGATCGAGGGCGTTGATGCCCAGGTGTCCCGCCTGGTGGAGTTCGGCATCCCGCAGGCTGAGCTGGTCGCCTGGGGGACGATCCTGCTGGAGGGCATCGGCGGTGTGATGATCGCGCTTGGTCTGTTGACCAGGCTCGTCGCAGCCCTGGTGGCCACCCAGAACATCCTGGTCATCGTCTTCATCAAGTGGTTCTCGGGCCCATTCCTCAACGCTGGCGGCTACGAGTACAACGCGGCATTGGCCGTCCTGGGACTGGTCTTCCTGGCCGTGGGGGCACGGTTCACCGGCCTGGATTCGCTGCTCTTCGGGCGCAGCTCACGCGCTGATGACGAAATCGACCTGTACCAGCCGAAGCTCGGCAGCACCCACTGACGACTGATTGGGCGCGGGCCCGGTCCACCCAACAGGACCAGGCCCGCAATCGGTCAGCTCCAGCCGTCTTCCCCGGGTGCCACGTTGCGATAGATCGCCTTGGTGCGTGGCTCAGCCTGTAGTGGCCCGACAGCCTCGGCCCAGGCGAAATAGTGGTCGGTCTTCTTGTGCTCGGCCAGGTCTTCTTCAGAGCGGTAGACCTCAACGAGGGTGAACCTGGTCGGGTCGTCCAGTTGCTGGAAGACATCGAAACGCAGCACGCCCGGCTCTGCCATGGAGGCCAGGTGATTGGCGGTCGAGGCTGCGATGAATGCATCCTCGCAGCCCGGCTTGACGGTGACGAAGGCCTGGATGATGTACATGGCTCTCCCTTGGGCACACAACTGGACGTCCTGATTATGGCGCGTCACGGCGCTCCCCCGCGGGTAGCACGGAAAAGAGCCTGCTCACAGCCAATCCACAGCAAACCCATAGCGAAATCTGTGGTGCATCTGCGAACCTGCTGTCATGGCGAATGACGACACTGCGCAGCTCACCCGTCCAGACGGCAGCCCGATACGGGTGCTCGCGGTGGACGACGAGCCGAGCCTGACCGAACTGCTGGGCATGGCGCTGCGCTATGAGGGCTGGCAGCCGTACACGGCCAGCACCGGCAGCGAGGCAGTCCGGGTGGCTCGTGAGGTCAGGCCCGATGCGGTCGTCCTCGACATGATGCTGCCCGACTTCGACGGGCTCGAAGTGATGCGCCGCATCCGCGCCGAACAACCTGACATGCCAGTGGTCTTCCTGACCGCCAAGGACGCGGTCACTGACCGCATAGCAGGCCTGACAGCCGGTGGCGACGACTACGTGACCAAACCATTCAGCCTGGAAGAGCTGATCGCCCGGCTGCGTGCCCTGCTGCGCCGCAGTGGGGCAACCCAGCGCCGCACCGAGGCCCTGCTGGTGGTTGGTGACCTGGTGATGGATGAGGACGCCCACGAGGTGGCCCGGGCCGGTGAGCCGATCAACCTGACCGCCACCGAGTTCGAGCTGCTGCGCTTCCTGATGCGCAATCCGCGTCGGGTGCTCAGCAAGGCGCAAATCCTCGACCGGGTGTGGAACTACGACTTCGGGGGCCAGGCCAATGTCGTCGAGCTGTACATCAGTTACCTTCGCAAGAAGATCGATGCCGGCCGCAAGCCGATGATCCACACACTGCGAAGGGCCGGTTATGTCCTCAAGCCCGCCGAGTGAGACTGGCCGGGCGCACCCACGCAACACGCTGCGCTGGCAGCTGGTGGTGCGCATCACCGTGCTGGTGACTGCGATCGCCATCGTGCTGGCAGCACTATCGACGTTCATGGTCAACCGGATGCTGACCGCCAACCTCGATGACCAACTGCTGTATGCGGTGGGAGCGACAGACGACAGCCCCCATGGCCCGCCGGGTTGGGGGCCAGCCCAGCCACCCGATGCCACCGCCCTGCGGGTGGGTGGTCTGCCGTCGGGCAGCATCTCGCTGGCGATGTCGCCTGACGGGACGGCCACCGCGACCGTCCAGAGCGTTTACGGCTCGATGGAGGCTGCGGAGTACCAGATCGCCATGCTGACAAACCTGACCCGTGACGGCCAGGTGCGCACCATCCACATCGACGAGTTGGGTGAGTACCGCGCCGTGGCGATGACGACGAATGGCTCGCTGCTGGCGGCGGCCGCCCCACTGGCAGTGACAAAGTCGGTGATCAGCCGGATGCTGTGGATCGAGCTACTGCTGACCGTCGCCGCCGCTGCGCTCGCCGCTGGCATTTCAGCTGTCGTCGTGCGCAGTTCACTGCGGCCACTCGACCGGCTCGCCGAGACGGCCAGCCAGGTGGCTGCCCTGCCCCTGGGATCCGGTGAGGTGCGGCTGGGAGTGCGCGTCCCGGATGCCCAGACGGACCAGGGCGAGGTGGGCCGGGTGGGCAGCGCCTTCAATGCGATGCTCGACCACGTCGAGTCCGCCCTCCAGGCCCGGCATGATTCCGAGACCCGGGTGCGGCAGTTCGTGGCCGACGCCAGCCACGAGTTGCGCAATCCGCTGGCCTCGATCCGCGGCTATGCCGAACTCACCAAACGTGGCCGCGATGAACTGCCCGATGACACGGTGCTGGCGCTGGGCCGCATCGAGTCCGAATCGCAGCGGATGAGCCGGCTGGTCGAGCAGATGCTGCTGCTGGCCAGGCTGGACAACAACCCGGCACCGGCCACCGAGGCGATCGACCTGACCGCGACCGTGCTCAACGCGGTCAGTGATGCCCGCGCTGCTGGGGTCGGGCACCAATGGGACGTCAGCCTCCCCGATGAGCCGGTGACCATCCTCGGTGATGCCGGCCAGGTGCACCAGGTGCTGGCCAACCTGCTGGGCAACGCCCGAAAGCACACACCGTCCGGCACCACCGTGCAGGCAACCGTGGCCAGGGTCGGCGATTGGGCGCGTGTTGATGTGACTGACAACGGGCCGGGCATCCCCAGCGGGCTGCTGGGTGGCATCTTCGAACGGTTCACCAGGGGCGATTCGGCCCGCGCCCACGACCAGGAGGGATCAACCGGGCTGGGTCTGGCCATCGTGGCGGCGGTCAGCCAGGCCCATGGCGGCCGGGTCGAGGTGGATTCGCGGCAGGCCAGCGACCACCAGCCGGGCTTCACCCGGTTCACTGTGTGGCTGCCGGCGGTGCCTCCACCGAGCGGCACAGCGGACAGGCCCTAGGCTTCGGGTGTGACCACGTTGAGCGATGTTGCCCGGCTTGCCGGGGTTTCACTGGCGACCGCTTCCCGGGCGTTGAGCGGGGCGCGTGGCCGCACTGTCCGCCCCGAATTGCGTGATCGGGTGCTGGCTGCCGCCCGTGAACTGGATTATGTGCCGCACGCCGCAGCCCAGACGATGGCCCGCGGGCTGTCGACCAGCCTTTGCCTGCTGGTCAACGACATCGCCGACCCCTACTTCGCCTCGATCGCTTCCGGGGTCACCGCTGCCGCGTCACGGCACGGCAGCATCGTTACCCTGTCGTCGACCGGCATCGACGCCCGGGCCCGCGCCGAGGTGGTCAACCTGATGGCCGCCCAGCGCGTGCGGGGCCTGATCGTGGCCGGCAGTGTGCGGCCCACCGATCCTGGTCTGGACGAGCTGCGCGCGGCCCTGCGAAGGTTGGTCGCGACCGGCGCCCGGGTGGCCACCATCGGTGCCG
>JBMNPP010000221.1:0-3866 GCA_050943675.1 Brooklawnia sp. | reverse complement strand
AAGGCGCCTGAACCAGCCGCCGGCTCAACAGCTGTCAGCGCACCCAGATCCCGATCAGCGGTGTAGCCCGTCAGGTCCAGGAGCGTTTCCACGACCCACCGGCGAGTAAAGACTTCGCCGTGATTCTGGGGGGCTCTCTGGATCGAAATGGCGCTCATCACCTACACGATAGACCGACTCACCGACACTGTAGCCATGGCCGTGCGGTTGTGAGTGAAGCGGCGATCAGTCCTCGTCGGTGTCAAGTTCGTCGCTGTGGTGGTCGAGGTTGGCCAGGCCCTTCTTCCAGTAACCACCCACGTCAACCGCGGCCCGGGGCAGCCCGACCTCATAGCGCAGGTAGCGGCGGATCGGCTTCATGGCAGTCGCCTCACCGGCAGCGAAGGCGAATACGCGCTCTTCGGTGTTGATCTCGACCTGCCGCAGCGCGGTCTCCAGGGCCGAGCGATGCCCTTCACCCACCGGCGCGCTGTCGCGGTGTACCCATCGGACGTCGGCCCGGACCCCAGTCCTGGGGGTGATGACCTGCTCTTCGTCGGCGTTGGCGACCTCGATCACGGCGCTCACCCGCGAACCGGCCGGGGCCTCCTCGATGAGCCGGGCGATGGCCGGCAGCGCTGATTCGTCCCCGGCGGCGATGTAGTGGTCGTAGTCCTCGGGCAGCAGGATGTTCGCCCGCGGCCCGAGCACGGCCAGTTCGTCACCGGCCTGCGCATCACAAGCCCACTGGCCCGCGACGCCATGGCCGTGCAGCACGAAGTCGATGGAAAGTTCGCTGGCCTGCGGGTCCCAGGCGCGGACGCTATAGTCGCGCGAGATCGGGGCACTGGCGCCCTCGGGCAGTCGCGGCCCGTCCTTGGTGAACTCCGGCACCACGAATTCCCCGGTCTGCGGGTTGGGGAAGAACAGTTTGACGTGGTCGGTCGGCGCGAACTGCCGGAACGGGAAGCCACTGGCCAGGTCGTCACCAGCGAGCACTACGCGCCGATAGCGTGGCGTGACGTCCTCGGTGCGCGCAACCTTCAGGATGCGCCGCCCGATGGCTGGCTGGAAGTTGTATTGCGTCTTCCCGGTGCGGTTTGCGCCGGTGAACGTGGGCGGC
Source organism: Brooklawnia sp. (assembly GCA_050943675.1). Classification (GTDB taxonomy): domain Bacteria; phylum Actinomycetota; class Actinomycetes; order Propionibacteriales; family Propionibacteriaceae; genus Brooklawnia. Next base: position 2,764 of record JBMNPP010000221.1, on the reverse strand, counting down.
TGCGTGGTGGTCATATCGGGTCTCCTGCGATTGGGCTGGGGCTTGCGGGGAACATCCACGCACATGGGCGTTGCTCGCCAACCAGTGCCTGGTGTGCGAGCAACTTCGCCGGCTCCTTCAGCGCTTCAGCAAGGGCTGCAGGGCAGCGATGGCCTCGTTGACGCCGGCCTCGAAGTCGTCGGCCGCCTCGGCGCTCAGGGCAACAGCCACCGCGGTCAGTGGACCGCCCGGCCGGGAGGGTCCGTGCGCCACCTGGGCGACCAGGCCAAGAAGCTGCGGGGACACGGCGGCCAGCTTGGCTCGATCCACCTTCAAGGTGTCACAGACCTCGTCCAGCCACTCGTTCATTGCCGCCATCTTGGCCTGTTCGTCCATCAGTACCTCCTGAGATGTTCCTAATTTCAATATGCCACAGTTGCGAAATTCAATTCTGCTGCGACTGAACGGCGGAACACCCATCAACGGAGGTCACCTGCGGGTCGCCTCTGGCGGCACCGGCATGCCTGTCGGCGCATTCCCGGGGCCACCGCCCATGCCACCGGGAGGCGGGGGCATGCCGTCCCCTGGCGCTCCCCCCCATGCCACCGGGCCCGCCGGGCATGGCCGCGCTGGCGGCGTCCCACGCCGAACCGTTCGCGGTCACTATCCCGTCGGCAACATTGATGCTGCCGTTGGCATCTACTGGCCCGTCACCGCCACGCTCGACAGCGGTGATATCAACCTGACCACCGGTGATGGTCAGGGTGCCGTTGGAATCGAGTCCGTCGAAACCGGCGACGATGCTCACGGTGCCGCCAGTGATCTCCAGCCGCTCGCCCGTGTCAGCAAATTCATGCTGCTCCACGTACTCGGTGCCCGCGATCCGTGCCTGCAGTTCACCATTGCCCGAGGCATTGATGCCGTCATCGTTGGCAGTGATGTCGATGACGCCGGCGCTGATCCCGATATTGGCGGCCTCCAGGCCCTCCTCGCAATCGGTGACGGTGACGCTGGGAGCGTCCAGGCCGTCCACTGCACCGATCGAGACGACCGCCTCCCCCTTGATGGCGTCATCGGCCACCGCAACCGTGACGGCCCCACTGGCGATCACGGTGTCGGTGAACGCCTGCAGGCCATCATCACCGGCGGTGGCGTTGATCGTGCCGCCGCGAACGTAGATGTATCCCCTGGTCCAGTCGGCGCCCTGCTCGTCGTCGTCACCGTCACTCTTCATGGCGTCGCCTGCGGTCGCGGTCAACTGCAGCGTGCCGCCCTCGACCACCAGCGAATCCTTGCCACGCAGGGCATCATCGGCCGCGATCACGGCGAGCTTTCCGCCCAGGATTACCAGGTCATCGGTCGATGTGATCCCGTCATTACCGTTGCCGTTCACGGTGAGCTCGCCATCACCAGAGATGGTCAAGTCGGACGCTGCATGGATGGCGGCATTGGCGTCGGCGTCGGATGGGTAGGGGGCTGCATCCGAGAGCGTGTTGCTGCTGCCAGCGGCCAAGTGGATGGCCACGTCATCGGCACTGACCACCTCGATCGCTGCGCCAGCGTCGCTGCTGATGTCGATGCCATCGAGCACCAGCACGACCAGTGCGTCCTCGCCAGCCTCGACGCGAACCTGCCCGGTGAGCGAGCCATGCAGCCGGTACACCCCGGCCTGGCTGATCGTGACCGGCGAACTGCTGCCGGCCAGCGGCAGGTCAACAGCCGTGGACGGGTCCCACTCGTCAGCGTTCACGGTGGTGTAGTCGGCGTTTTCGGCCATCACCGCCTCGGGAGACAGGTCGAAATCGGAAGCGCTTGCACGGGCGGGGGCAGGCACACTGCCGGATGCCGGGTCGCCTGCCTCGGAGGTTTCCGCGGCGCAGCCGGCCAGCGGGAGTGCCAGCGCGAGCAGTGCCGCGGGCCAGATCGGATATCTCATTGTTCGTCCCAGGGTTCGTAGCGGTGGATTTCGAATGGGTGCTGCAGCTGCCGGGCCCACTTGTTGCTCGGCAGTTCGGGGTGCAGTACGGCGGTTCCGGTGCCGAACTTGCTGATACCCACCGGCCGGCGCCCGGCCCGCCACAGGGTGCGGTCAAGCTCGGTGGGACGGCCCGCAGACTTCGTCTCGACGATGACGTAACCTGCCAGCCGCGCCTTGCGGCCACGGATTGTGGCGTCATCCATCCAGTGCAATCGGGTGTCGATGGTGGCCCGCGACCCATCAGCCAGCAGCAGGGTGCTGCGGTGGTACCTGACGACCAGCCCCGCCTCGAGCTGGTCGACCACCGCTGGCTGGTGACCCAGCGAGCCGAGCACCTCGCGGGCATATTCGGCACCGGCCGGTGTCAGCCGCGCCCGGTCGGATGGCTGGTGGGCCAGGCGCTGCTTGACCGTCGTGCCGCGCCCGCTCCTCGATTTCACTTCCAGGAAGCACCCGCCGCTGTCGAGGTAGCTACGCGTGCGCACCTTGAATCGGCGACGCCGGCGGTGCGCGGTCATCCGGTATGACAGGTGGTCCGGGGTGTCGAAGTAGACCGAGTCGTAGGCGAACTGGCGGCTGTCATCGATCTGCAGGACGCGGGTGCGCGGATCGAGCCGGTCCACTGCGGCCGCGGCGGCGTCCACGGTCAGCAGGTACTTGCGGTCGACGCGGGTCAGCAGCGCTGCCCGGTCGACAAGATCATCCAGGCCAATGGCAGCGAACCGTCCGATGGCCGGCACATCCGGCATCCCGAAACAGCCACCACTCATCGCAGCCCGCCCATCAGTTCGGCCGTCGGGCGGTGGC
>JBMNPP010000220.1:0-3884 GCA_050943675.1 Brooklawnia sp. | reverse complement strand
CACCCCCGTGGACCACGAGCACCAACTCACCAACACACAAGCAGCAACAATCAAGGATCAAGCCGCGTAAGCGGGCCGTGTCCACGATTTGCGGTCAAGCCCAACCGCCTCAATATAACATTGCGCTTGAAAGTGATTGCTGGCGCCCATGACATCACCCCCTGTCAACCACGAGTCTGCGGTTCCACAGATGCGGATTATGTAACACCAGCCATCGTTCTACGCGGGGTAAGCGCTTACTCGAATTCCTTGAATCGTTACAAATTTCTGCTTCGTCAAGCAGAGGTAGAATTGGGCGTGTTGCCCAAGAATCGGGGGAAGCCAGATGACCAACGAAAAACCTGAAGCAGGCGAACAACCCCAGGGTGTGCCGGACGAGCCAGTGGGTGAGAACCAGGCCACCGAGTCATCCAGCTCGTCGAACCCGAGTTCCGACGAAGAGTATTTCCTTCCCGAACAGCAAGAAACAGTGCAGGCCGGCAAGAAGCGTCGCCGGAAGAACAGGGTCGCGCTGGGCCTGGTCGGCGGCGTCCTGGGGCTGATCCTCCTAGTGGTCGCCGTGATCGCCGGGCTCTACGCCAAGACCGCGAACGACGCAATGAACCAGGTGCAGCGCCAGCCGATGCTGCCGCAGGGTGAACGTCCCCCGGCACCCGACCCGGACGAGGGCGAGCCCCCGGTGAATGTACTCATCATGGGCACCGACAGTCGTGGCGCAGACGACCAGGGCCGCTCGGACGTGCTCATGATGGCCCACCTCACCGGCGACCGGAAGACGGCCTACCTGATCTCGTTCCCCCGGGATATGTGGGTTGATGTGCCAGGGCACGGCATGGCAAAGATCAACGCCGCCTACGCCTGGGGCGGCATGCCGCTGACCGTGCAGACCGTCGAACAGTTGACCGGCACCCACATCAGCCACTCGGCGGTGGTCGATTTCGAGGGCTTCGTGCAGGCCATCGACGCGGTCGGCGGGGTCGAGGTTTACAACCACGTGGCCTCCAGCGCCGGAGACCAGTACTTCCCTGAGGGGATCATCCACCTGGACGGACAGTCCGGTCTCACCTTCAGCCGCCAGCGCTACAACCTGCCCAACGGAGACCTCGACCGTGCCCGCCGACAACGCGAAGTCGTGCTGGCAGTGGTGCAGAAGATGATGACCCGTGAGGTATTCGCTGATCCAGGGAAACTCAATGAGGTCCTCACCACGATGGCCCCACACTTCACCGTCAACGAGGAACTCACCAATGCCGAGATGACCTCACTCGCACTTTCCATGCGCATCACCGGCTCGGATGGGCTGCGACAACTGCAGGCACCGATCGCCTCATTCGGCACCTCAGCGGACGGCCAGTCAATCGACATCGTCCATGAAGAGTTCATGGCTGACCTCGGCGCTGCACTGCAGGACGATGAGATGGAGACCTACTGGCAGGCCCACCGCCACGATCCACCGGTGCGCGAACGCTGATCCATCACCCGGCTGTTGGCTCGGGGTCTAAACCTCCTGGGGCACCGCCTGCTCTTCGGCAGCCTCGCCCTGTGCGAACGCGAATTCCTCGACGACATCATCGATCAACTGGTCGATAGCTTCACCAAAGACGGGCCCGCCAGCCAGCAACCCGTCAGCCCCCAGCAGCACTGCTCCTGGCACCCAGGTCAGTTCGAGGCTCGCCTGGACGCTGCCCGCGACATCAACCATCGCGCGCGGCTGCACTGACTCGGGCAGCTTGGCGAGGGCGGCCCGGGAATAGACCACCACGTACACGTCGAGCATCGGTAGCCGGCTGACGTAGTCGTCCATCCCGGACAGGATCTGCTCACAACTGCCGCAGCTCGTCGAGACATAGAACAGCACCACTCCTCGCTCGCGGGCGAGGTTGGGCAGCAGCAGGTACTCCCCCGGCTCACCCTCCAGCACCGCGTGCGGGATCGGCTTCCTGATGTAATCCTCGGGGTCTTCCGACTCCAGCTCGCCCAATTGCAGCTGACCGGTTGGATCGGCACTGGCCGGGTGGGCTTCACCGGTTGACGATGCGGACGCTTCCCGGGCAATGAACCATGCCAGGCCGATCAGTACAGCGATCGCCACCAGCCCCACCCAGCCCTCCCAGCCGATGCCCGCCAGCTTGGTGACCACAGCAGCGGGACGCAGCACGGCACCGGCCAGACCCAGTCCCGAGGCCGCCAGCAGCAGCACGTTCCGGGCCAGGGTGTCGCGATCGACCGGTGCAGAATCGACACCGAAGCAGTTGCAGTTGGCCTGCTCGTCACTACTCAGGGCACGAGCGATCACCCACATGTAGACACCGAAGAGCAGCACCGCCCCAACCCAGGCGATGATCTGCCAGATGCCGCCGGTGACCAGCAGTGCGGCAGCGAGCGCCAGCTCCAGCCACGGGACGGCGATCTGGATGGCGCGGCCAGAAAGCATCGCCGGGATCTTCAGCGATTTCATGGCCTCGGCCATCGAATCCGGTTGCTTCAGTTTTGCAACACCAGACCACACCAGGACGACGCTGATGACCAGAGCGATGGCCACTAGGACGGTTGTCATGGTGCTCAGCCTAACCAGTGACCTGTGGTCGTCTCACTGGGCGACTGGGGCTCGGTTGGTGGCTGGCGGGTGTGCGGGTTGAGGGGCGGTCAGCCCACCCGGTGCAGCCAACGGACCGGGGTATCCTCACCGGCGTAGCGGAAGACCTCGAGCTCGGCATCCCAGGGCTCCCCCAGCAGACGATTGAGCTCATCAGCCAGACTGCCCTGGCCATCGGGGTCATTGCTGGCGGTGGCCAGCACGGTACGCAGGCGTTGTTCGCTCACCTGGATGTCGCCGTGCGGGCCGGTGTTGGCGTGGAAGATCCCCAGATCGGGGGTGAATGCGTAGCGCTGGCCCTGCTGGGTGAGGCTGGCGTCCTCGGTCACCTCGAAGCGCGCCCGCTGGCAGCTGCGCAGTGCGCTGGTCAGTGCAGCCGACGTGCCGACCGGGCCCTCCCAGGAGTATTCAGCGCGCATCGTCCCGGACAGCGCGGGCTGTGGGGTCCAGGAAAGGTTTGCGGGTGCACCAAGCACTGCGCCCAGTGCCCACTCGATGTGCGGGCACAGCGCAGCCGGCGCTGAGTGAATGAAAACGACTCCGCGCGACATTGTTCCCATTCCGGTTCCTTCCGCCATCAGGTATGCCTTCCCCTGCCACCTGCGCGAATTTCACCAATGGGATTTCAAGTTGTCTTTCAAGTGATTGTGCCTTATCGAGCCGGGTTCCGCCACCCCTCGGAGCCAACAGCACACGCCGGTGACACTGACGCCCTAGATGGCTGTGGCATACACCGGTGTGGTCCAGCAGCACTGCGCGGTTCTGCCAAGAGCCCCTGCGCTAACTTGGGTGCCATGAGCAACCCCCTCGCAGGCCCAACGATCGCCACCCCCGGCACATGGAATTCCCCCATCGGCCTGGCCGACGTGGTGGCAGGCGGTGCCTCGATGACGGCCCTGACCAGCGACGGCCCCGACCTGTTGTGGCTCGAATCCATCCCTGACCAGGACGGTCGGATCACGGTGATGAGGCTGCGAACAGGCCAGGACGCCGGGGAGGAGCCGACTGAGCTGACACCTGCACCGGCATCGGTGCGCAGCCGGGTCAACGAGTACGGGGGCGGCGCCTACTCGTGCACGGCAGGGGTGCTGGTGTACTGCGACGACTCCGACGCCACAGTGAAACTGCGTCAGGACGACGGCACCGTGCAGGCCCTCACCAGCGGCGACGCGCTGCTGCGCTACGGCGACCTGCGGGTACACCCCGATCTCCGGTTGGTGCTGGCGGTCCGGGAAGACCACCGGGAGCCGGGCGAGGCCCAGACCACCATCGTGGCCATCGAGTTTCC
>JBMNPP010000219.1:0-3967 GCA_050943675.1 Brooklawnia sp. | reverse complement strand
CGTACAACTCAGTGATTGTGTCGAGCATCTGCTGTTCCAGCGCTGCAGCCGGGTGCGTCCACGAGGTCCACAGCTTCTGCTCGCGGGCAGCCTTGATGAGGTACTGGCTGAGTCGCTCCTGCTCAATGGGTCCCTGATCGGTCCATGTCCCGGCCAGTGTCTGCCACATCAGGTTCTCGGTGTGTCCCTCCAGCGGGGCGGCAAGGGGATGCAGCCTGGTCAGCAGGGCGCGCCACTCGCTGGCGTACTGCGAGATCACGGTGATGCGGCTGCGCACGTCCTCGGAGCGTTTGGTGTCGTGGGTGGTGCCGCAGGTCATCGTGGCAGGCCAGCGCGCTGCCGTTTCGCTGCACCAGCGATGGAAGTCATCAGGAGTCAGTCCCCAGGTGGCGGGGGAGCCCCCTACTTCGTTCAGCGAGACCAGGTGTGTCCAGCGGTAAAACGCGGTGTCCTCGACGCCCTTGGCCGTGACCGCGCCACATACCTGCTGGAAACGCACCACGAGCTCGTCGCGGATAGCCTGTTGGGCACGCTGCTCCGAACCGATCTCGCGACCCAGTACCAGGTCGACAACGACATCCAGGGTGTCGTGCAGGTCCTCGTCGAGCACTGCGCGCGCCTTCTCGGCGGCCTGCCCGATCAACTCGATGGCCTCGTCGGTGGCCGCCTCGCCGGGCACGACGTAGGCGCGATAGCGGGGGAAGGCGACGACCAGTTCAGTGAGGCACTTGGCGATCCACCCGTGCGTGTGGTCGCGCAGCATGATGTCCTGGTTGCAGATCTGGTAGGCCAGCCCGGCAATCCGGTGTACCTCGGCAAACAGTGATGTGGTGGTGATCTCGGTCTTGGCCTGAGTGGTCACCTCATCAAGGGTGCCAGGAATGTCGTCGGTGACCATGTGGGCCACCGATGCCATCTCGCCATAGCCGCTCGGATCGCAGTGCAGGGCACCGATTCGCCAGGAGGCGTCGTAGCCGGTGGTGCCGGCCACGGGCCAGTCCTCCTGCATGGGTTCGTCGGCCTCGAGGATCTTTTCGGCGATGATCCAGGCCCCGCCGGTGGCCTTGGACAGTCGTCGGAAGTAGCCGCGTGGGTCGGCCAGGCCATCGGGGTGGTCTATCCGGAAACCATCTATGTGCCCGGCATCGAACAGTTCCAGCAGCAGGGCGTGGGTGGCGTCGAAGACTTCGGGATCTTCCACCCGGACCGCCAGCAGGGTGTCGACGTCGAAGAAGCGCCGGAAGTTCAGCTCTTCAGCCGCCACCTTCCAGAAGGCCAGCCGGTAGTACTGCTCAGCCACGCACATTTCCAGGGGCAGGGTCTCGGTACCGGCCCGCACCGGGAAGAGGTGGTCGTAATAGACCAGCACCGGCTGCGGGCCTTCGTCCTCATAACCGGGGATGACCCGGTGCTCCATGGTGATCTCACCATTGGCCAGCACTGTCCCGATGCGCGCACCCAGGAAGGGCATCAGCATGCCGTCCCCGTCCTCGGTGCCATCGAACCAGGCGGCATACGGCGAGTTCGGCCCATCCCTCAGCACCGACCACAGCGCGCGGTTGTGGAAGATGGGTGTCGGCACACCCATGTGGTTGGGCACGACGTCGACGATGACGCCCATGCCCAGTTCGTGGGCGGCAGTGGCCAACCGCTCGAAGCCATCGCGGCCACCCATTTCATCGCTGATGCGGTGGTGGTCGACCACGTCGTAGCCGTGGGTGCTGCCGGGGGCAGCCTGCAGGATCGGGCTGAGGTAAAGATCGGTGACGCCCAGGTCGGCCAGGTAATCCAGCTGATCGGCCGCCTGGTCGAAGCTCAAATCGGGGCCCAACTGCAGCCGGTAGGTGTTGTTGGGTGTTCGGCGACCCGACGAGGGAAGGTGCTGTGGCCCCTCCAGTGGGGCAGCAGGGGATTTCGGTGCTGTGCTGACGGGCTGGTTCACGGCGGGATCGGCCTCATGCTTTCGACAATGCGGACATCCTCAACCTACCGCGCAGCCGCTATCTCCCTGAGCGATCCCCAGTATTCTCATTCCAGAGTCGGCACTAGTGGGCTCGGATCAATACCGTTGGGTGCAGGACCACTGAAGGGATCAATGATGGACTTCGCAGAACGATTGCAGCAGATCGCCAAGGACGCCCAGAACAGGCTCACCGGCCTCGTCGAAACCGTCAAGGACAAGTACGAGGACTCCGATCTGGACGACCGCGTGGCGGCATTCAAGTCTGACGTATCCGAGCGTTACAACGAATTCGCAGCCTCGGTCAAGGACAAGGCTGACGATGCCGACCTGGACGACAGGTTCCGCGGCTTCACCCAGGCCATCGGCGACAAGTACCGCGAGATCGCCAACACCGTCAAGGAGCGCTACGACGATTCGGAGTTGGACGACAAGGTGGACAGCCTGAGGGCTGACTTCGGTGAAAAGTTCACCGATTTCAAGGCCGCCTTCTTCCAGTCCGGGGATGATACCGGGCAGGCCGTTGACGAGCCCACCACCGACACCCCGGAAAACCCCACCGAAGAACAGAACTAGCAAGCCCATCGGGTCGGTCAGGCACCACGGACCAGTTGGTCTACCCACGCCGTGGTCCGGGGCCTGACTGGCCAGGATATGGCAGGCTTGAACGGTGCCTACCACTACTGCTGAACTGCTCAACCTGTTGCACCTGAATCCTCAGGACGAACACACATTCATCGGGAGCAATCCGCGCACATTGATGCAGCGGACCTATGGTGGGCAGGTCCTCGCCCAGGCCTTGATGGCCGGTTATGGCACGGTCGATGATGATCGGACCGCCCACTCCCTGCACGCGTATTTCTTGCGGCCCGGTGCCGTTGATGCCCCGATCACCTATTCGGTAGAGATGATCCGTACCGGCGGCACCTTCGCAACCCGCCGGATCAGGGCCACACAGGACGACCGGGAGATCTTCACGATGTCGTCGTCCTTCCACAAGGACGAGCCAGGTCTGGACCACGGCGATCCCGAACCACAGCAGGTCCCTGCTCCCGAGAAATGCCCGAAGCTGTCCGATGTCATGAACGCCCGCTTCGGCAAGCAAGCGATCTGGCGTGAGTGGGACGCCCTGGACGTGCGCTATGTCGGTGATTCAGCGCCCGGCGGTTCGATCAAGCCCGGGCGGCACCTGGCGAGCATGCGGATCTGGGTGCGCAGTGAGGCGAAGCTGCCCAACGACCACCGCATCCACCAGGCTGTGCTGGCCTACCTCAGCGACCTGACGCTGCTCAGCGTCTCGACAGTGCCGCACCCGGTGGTTTTCATGTCAGACCAGATGCAGACCGCATCGATCGACCACGCGATGTGGTTCCACCGCGATTTCAAGGCCGACGAGTGGCTGCTGTACGACATGTTCTCGCCGTCGGCCTCCAGCGCACTGGGGTTCAGCAATGGACGCCTGTTCCAGGAGGGGCACCTGGTGGCCTCATGTGCGCAGGAGGGGTTGATCCGGCGGGTTGAGCGCCGGGCGATCCTGAGCTGAGCGACTCCTGTTGCTGAGCGCTCGAGGGTCCTCGGACACACACAGAATCCCGGCCGCTGGAGGAGCTGCGACCGGGATTCTGTCTATTTTCTCAGGGGGTCGTCCTAGGCTACCGCCACCGCATTGCTCTCACGCAGCACGACCAGCGCAGCGCGCTCGATCTGGCGGACACGTTCGGCGGTGATACCCCACACCTTGCCGATATCGGACAGCTTGGCCTGCCTGCCATCGAGCAGCCCGTAGCGACGTCGCACGACATCTGCCGAGCGTTCGTCGAGCCCCTCCAGCATGGCGTCCAGGCGTTCGCGGTCCTCTTGGGTGAGTACGACTTCATCGGGGCCTGGCGAGGTCTCGCGAGCGATCAGGTCGCCCAGCGAAGTGTCGCCATCCTCTTCAACCGGGGCATCCAGGCTGACATGGTCGCGGCTGTACCGGATCAGGTCGACAACGCGTTCCTCAGTGAC
>JBMNPP010000218.1:0-4015 GCA_050943675.1 Brooklawnia sp. | reverse complement strand
CAGCCCTGCTCAGCGGATTGGCCCCGCAGCTATTGGTGGCCAACGAGGTGCAACCGCACCGCGCCCAACTGGTTGTCCAGGCTTTGCGCGCCTACGGGCACCGCGATTCCCGTTCCGCCCGGCAGGTCGTGGCGGCCGATGGCCGAAACTCGGCCTGGCAGGTGGGGTCGTTCGCCCTGGTGGTTGCCGATGTACCGTGCAGCGGGTTGGGTGCCCTGCGTCGGCGGCCGGAATCCCGGTGGCGCCGCGGCCCCGAAGTCATCAGCGAGTTGAGTGGGCTGCAGCGAGCGTTGCTGGCCAATGCGATCGCTGCCACCATGCCGGGTGGGGTGATTGCGTACATCACCTGTTCGCCGCACCGGGCCGAGACGGTCGATGTGGTGGCCGGCGCCAGCGGAGTGCAGGTCCTGGACGCCCCTGGACTGCTGCCTGCTGTGCCTGCCGCGGCCAGTCGGCTCGATAACCGGTTCATCCAGTTGTGGCCACACACCCACGGCAGTGACGCCATGTTCTGTGCCCTGCTGCGTCGAACCAGCTGACCAGACCGCTAGACTCACCGCCATGGCCATGCGAATCGCTCCCAGTATTCTCAATGCCGATCTGGCGAACCTCGCCGCAGAGGTGGGTCGAGTACCCAGCGCTGATCAGCTGCACTTCGATGTGATGGACAACCATTTCGTGCCCAACCTGACTCTTGGGCTGCCGGTGGTGGAGTCGTTGCAGAAGCACACCGACATGCCTCTGGACATCCACCTGATGATCGCCGACGCCGACCGGTGGGCCCCGCAGTACGCCGAAATTGGCTGTTTCTCGGTCACTTTCCACGCCGAGGCCTCCAATGCCCCGGTGCGGCTGGCTCGTGAGCTGCGCAAGCTCGGGTCGCGGGCGTCGATGGCGCTTCGGCCGGCGACCCCGATCGAGCCCTATGAGGACATGATCAGTGAGCTCGACATGGTGCTGCTGATGACCGTCGAGCCGGGCTTCGGTGGTCAGAAGTTCCTTGATCTGGTACTTCCGAAGATCCGTCGTACCCGCGAGTTGGTGGCCAGGACCGGTCAGGAGATCTGGATCCAGGTTGACGGCGGGGTCTCGATGGAGACCATTGAGCGGGCCGCTGATGCCGGAGCTGACGTCTTCGTGGCTGGTACTGCTGTCTACCGTGCGGATAATGCTGACGCCATGGTGAACGCTCTTCGGGACAAGGCGGCGGCTGCGTTCAAGCACTGAGTCGCGGTAGTCAGCGGCCGTAATCGCGGCGGCGCAGGTAGCGTTCGAACTCTGCCGCGATCGAATCGCCCGTGGCCTGGGGCTGCTTCTCGTCCTGTTGCACCTCGAGGGATTCGATGTATTCGCTGATCTCGGAATCCTCGGCGGCCAACTCGTCGACGCCGCGCTGCCAGGCCCGGGCCAGTTCGGGCAGGTCGTCCAGCTCAAGGGCCATGTCGAGCAGGTCCTCGACCCGGGAAAGCAGCGCGAGCGTCGCCTTCGGGTTCGGGGGAGCAGCAACATAGTGCGGCACCGATGCCCAAAGTGAAACCTCGCGAAGACCGGCGCGCCTGCACGCATCACCAAGCACCCCGGTGATGCCGGTGGGGCCCTCGTAGTTGGAGGCATCCAGGCCGAGTGTGCGCGCCAGCGCCTGATCGGTGGTCGAGGCGGTCACGGGCAGGGGACGGGAGTGCGGGGAGTCAGTCAGCATCGCCCCCAACAGGATCACCAGTTCGGGTTCGATGCTGCGGAAGGCCGAAACCAGCGAGGTGCAGAACCGCTGCCAGTGCAGATTCGGTTCCGGGCCGCTGATGAGCACCACATCGCGTTCGGGCAGGTGGGCCACACTCAGCGATGTGGCCGGCCAGACTATTTCGCGTTGGTCGTCATTGTTGACCACCCGCGGGCGCACGATCTGGTAGTCGTAGTACTCCTCCGCGTCGAGTTCGAAGACGAGGTCGGTGGGGTAGGTGTTGGCCAGGTGATCGACCACCGCGGTCGCGGCATCGGCGGCATCGTTCCACCCCTCGAAGGCACCAACAATGACCGGACGTCTGAGCTTTGCTCTGCCGAACATGTGTCGAGCCTACCCACAGGTGAACAACCGCTGGCCTGTTGGCAGGCAGCGGCTAATCTGGCTCGCATGCCTGCTGCCATCCGTGATCACCTGTTCCGTCGCGTGCTTGTTGCTGATGGCGCGATGGGCACGATGCTCCAGGGTTTTGATCTTGGCCTGGATGACTTCGAGGGTCACGAGGGCTGCAACGAGGTCCTGAACCGCAGCCGTCCCGATGTGGTCGCCGAGATCCACCGGGCATACCTGGCGGCTGGCGCCGACTGCATCGAGACCAACACTTTCGGTGCCAACCTCGCGGCCCTTGGTGAATACGACATCAGCGACCAGGTCGCAGAGCTCGCAGAGGCTGGCGCCCGGATCGCCCGTGCGGCAGCTGACGAGTTCAGCACCGAACAGCGGCCCAGGTTTGTGCTGGGCAGTGTCGGGCCGGGCACCAAGCTGCCGACTCTGGGGCATATCGAGGCCACCACGATCCGCGACGGGTACCAGAGGCAGATCGAGGCCATGGTCAGGGGCGGCATCGACGCGGTGCAGATCGAGACCAGCCAGGACCTGCAGCAGGCCAGGCAGGCGGTCATCGCCGCCAAACGGGCCCGGGCAGCCATGGGTGTCGACCTGCCGATCTTCGTCTCGATCACCATCGAGACGACCGGATCGATGCTGCTGGGCAGCGAAACCGGTGCTGCCCTGGCCACGCTGGAACCCCTGGGTGTCGACATCATCGGACTCAACTGTGCGACGGGCCCGGACGAGATGGCCGAACACCTGCGTCACCTGTCCCGAAATGCCGGGGTGGAGTTGTCTGCGATGCCGAATGCCGGGTTGCCGCAGATCTCTGCGCAGGGTGCGGTGTACCCCCTGCAGCCAGCTGAACTGGCGTCCGCCCTGGACGGTTTCATCACCGACTTCGGTCTGGCCCTGGTCGGCGGCTGTTGCGGCACCACCCCCGAGCACATCCGGCAACTGGCCGAGGCGGTCGGCAAAGACCGCCCGGTGCCGGCGCGGGAGGTCCCCGATGCCAGGTCGGTGGCCTCGCTCTACTCGGAGGTGTCCCTGAAGCAGGACACCAGCTACCTGGCGATCGGTGAGCGCACCAACGCCAACGGTTCCAAGGCATTCCGTGAGGCAATGCTCGCCGAGAACTGGGAGGAGTGCGTCCGGATCGGGCGGAACCAGTCGTCGTCCGGTGCGCACGTTCTGGACCTGTGTGTCGATTACGTGGGGCGCGATGGTGTGGCAGACATGACCGAGATCGCTGGGCGCTTCGCCAGTGCGGTCACCCTGCCGATCATGCTCGACTCCACCGAGCCGGAAGTCATCGAGGCCGGTCTGAACCAGTTGCCCGGCCGGTGCATCATCAACTCGGTCAACTTCGAGGACGGCGAAGGCCCCGGTTCACGTTTCCAGCGGGTGATGAAGCTGGTCGCCGAGCACGGGGCGGCAGTGGTCGCCCTGACCATCGATGAGGAGGGCCAGGCGCGCACCACCGAATGGAAGGTGCGCACCGCCCAGCGGCTCATCAGCACCCTCACCACAGATTGGGGTATGGACGAGGGGGACATCCTGGTCGACTGCCTGACCTTCCCGATCGCCACCGGTCAGGAAGAGACCCGCCGTGACGGGCTCGCCACGATCGAGGCGATCCGGCAACTGAAACGGGCCCACCCACGGGTGCTGACGACACTGGGCGTCTCGAATGTGAGCTTCGGCCTCAACCCGGCTGCCCGGGTGGTGTTGAACAGTGTCTTCCTCGACGAATGCGTGAAGGCGGGGCTCGATTCGGCGATCGTCAGCGTCGCCAGGATCATGCCGGTCGACCGGATAGATGATGAGCAGTACCGGGTGGCCCTCGACCTGATCCACGACCGCCGGACTGATGACTACGACCCGCTGGTGCGTTTCCTGTCGCTCTTCGAGGGGGTGTCTGCGGCATCGTTGCGTGAGCAACGC
>JBMNPP010000217.1:0-4053 GCA_050943675.1 Brooklawnia sp. | reverse complement strand
CCTGACCCATTCGGTCGGGATGCCATTGACATCGCGGGTGTAGAACTTGGGGATGATCGCCCGTTCGATGATCTCGTAGAGCCCTTCGGCCTCGATGGCGTCGCGGTCATCCTGGTTGCCGACCATCTCTGCCGAGGGAATCGCCCAGCCATATGCCGGGTCGTACCATTCATCCCACCAGCCGTCCTGGATCGACAGGTTGAACGCACAGTTGATGGCCGCCTTCATGCCCGATGTCCCGCAGGCCTCGTTGGGGCGCAGCGGGTTGTTGAGCCAGACATCGCAGCCGGGATACAAAGGCCTGGCCAGCGAGATGTCGTAGTCGGGCAGGAAGACCAGCTTGCCGCGCACATCATCCTGGTCAGCGAACTGCACCATCTGCTGGATCAGGCTCTTGCCGACCTCGTCTGCTGGATGCGATTTGCCGGCGATCACGATCTGGATGGGACGCTCAGGGTCGTTCAACAGCCGCTTGAGCCGTTCAGGCTGACTCAACATCAGGGTTAGGCGCTTGTAGGACGCCCCGCGGCGGGCAAACCCGATGGTGAGGGTGTGCGGGTTGAGTGCATTGGCCACCCAATCCGAAGTTTGGCCCCGGCTGGCAGCGCTGGCTGCCAACCGCTGGCGGGCCATGGTGATCATCTCGCCGCGCATCCGGCGCTTCATCGTCCAGATCGCCGAGTCATCGATCCGCTCCAGGGTCTTCCAGTCCCACCCGTCGACCACACCATCTACGACCTCGGTCGGGGTTTCCAGGACTGCCTTCAACTCTGGATGGGTCCAGGTGCGGGCATGCACACCATTGGTGACCGAGGTGATCGGCACCTCGCTGACATCGAAGTTCGGCCACAGATGGGCGAACATCTGCCGGCTGACCTCGCCGTGCAACTGCGAGACCCCATTGGCGTACTGGCTCAGCCGAAGCCCCACCACCGCCATGTTGTACATCTTGGGGTCACCGCCCGGGTAGCTCTCGGCCCCCAACTCAAGGATCCGATCGACCGGCAGTGGCTCGAAGTTTGCGAACTGCGCCCTGATCTGCCCAACGTCGAACCTGTCAATACCGGCCGGCACCGGGGTGTGGGTGGTGAACAACGTGCCGGCGCGCACCTTTTCGACGGCGGTGTCGAAATCATCGTCGTCCGCGGTCATGTACTCCCGAATCCGTTCGAGCCCGAGGAAAACCGCGTGGCCCTCGTTGGCGTGGAAGACATCGGGTGCCGGGTGCCCGGTGATCCGGCAGTACTCACGGATCGCCCGCACACCACCGATACCCAGCAACACTTCCTGGGCCATCCGGTGGTCGGTGCCGCCGCCATAGAGCTTGTCGGTGATCAGCCGTCCCTGTTCGGAATTGACCTCCAGGTTGGTGTCCATCATCAGCAGCGGCACTCGCCCGACCTGCGCAATCCACACCTGTACCTGCACCGGCACGCCACGAATCTCGACGTCGATCAGCACTGGTCTGCCCTTGGCGTCCGCCAGCAGCGAAATCGGCAGTTCGTTGGGGTCCAGCAGCGGATAGCGCTCCTGTTGCCAGCCCTGGGCATTCAACGACTGGATGAAGTAGCCGTGGTGGTACAACAGGCCGACAGCGATTACCGGGGCGCCCAGGTCTGACGCGGCCTTCAGGTGGTCACCGGCCAGGATGCCCAAACCGCCGGAATATTGCGGCAGGACCTCGCTGATACCGAATTCAGCCGAGAAATACGCGATGCCCTCGGGGGCTTCAGGCTTCCTGGCCACCCACCCCTGGTACCACCGGTCGCCACTCATGTATTCCTGCAGGTCCTCATGGACCCGGTCGAGATTGCGGACGAACCGGCGATCCCCGGCCAGCGCCTCCAGCCGGTCCGTCGACACCTGGGACAACATCTTCAGCGGGTCACCGCCGGTGCTGGCCCACAGGTCGGGGTCTACCGCGCGGAAGACCTGAATGGTCTCCTCATGCCAACTCCAGCGCAGGTTGCGGGCCAGTTCGGCCAGCGGGCGAAGGGGTTCCGGCAGCACCGGTTGGACAATGAATCGTCTAATGGCTCGCACCTCCTCAGGGTACTCAACCTGCCGGGGGTGTGAGCTGGATGATCAATGGACGACCAACCAAACGTTGACTATCGGTAATTCCGCCACATCTGGCCAATTGCGAGGTCCGGGACCGCTAGCGTGGGGGGCGTGACTGACCTTGGATTCAACGACTCATCGCCAGCGCCCGCTCGTCGTCAGGCCGCGCCCATGACCGACTGCTTCGAGCAGTTCAAGTTCGGACGCATCCCGATAGGCAAGGTCTCCCCCGTTATCGAGCACGGCGCCTACCCGGCCAAGGCCGTCGAGGGTGAGGAGATCCCCATCTCGGCCCGCATCTACCGCGAAGGCCATGACGCAGTCGGCGCCACAGTGGTGCTGACCGACCCGTCCGGCAACGAGATCCGCCAGGACATGGAGCAGGTCTGGCCGGCCGGACTGGATATCTGGCAGACCTGGGTGCGACTCGGGCAAACCGGTGACTGGCTATTCCGGATCGAGGCCTGGGGCGACGATTGGCACACCTGGCACCACAATGCCGACGTCAAGCTGGTCGCCCACCAGGACATCGAGTTGGTCTGCATGGAGGGCCGCGACCTGTTCAGCGACGCCGCGAAGACGGCCCGCCAGGCCGGTGCCGACCAGGACGCCGACCTCATCGAGCGCTCCCACGCCGCGCTTGATCCTGCCGAGCACCCGTTGCGCCTGCACGAGATCGCCATGAACGCTGATCTTGATGCCGCAATGAGCAAGTGGGCCCGCCGACCCCTCACGACCCCTACGGTCGATTACCCGATCCAGGTTGACCGCAGGATGGCCCTGTACGGCAGCTGGTACGAATTCTTCCCGCGCTCGCAGGGCGCCTATGTCGACCAGGAGACCGGCAAGTGGGTCTCGGGCACCTTCAACAGCAGCCACGCAATGCTCGAACACATCGCCGAGATGGGCTTCGACGTGGCCTATGTGCCACCGATCCACCCGATCGGTGACCAGTTCCGCAAGGGCAGGAACAACACGTTGAACGCCACCCCGGACGATCCCGGTTCGCCCTGGGCAATCGGTAGCCCTGACGGCGGTCATGACGCCGTCCACCCCGAGCTGGGCACCCTGGAGGATTTCGACAACTTCGTGGCGAAGGCCAACTCCCTCGGCCTCGAGGTGGCCCTCGACTTCGCGCTACAGGCCTCACCCGACCACCCATGGGTCGAAAACCATCCCGAATGGTTCACCACCCGCCTGGATGGCACCATCGCCTACGCCGAGAACCCGCCCAAGAAGTACCAGGACATCTACCCCATCAACTTCGACAATGACCCCCAGAGCATCTACGCCGAAGTGCTGCGGCTGATCAAGTTCTGGGTCTCACACGGGGTGAAGATCTTCCGTGTCGACAACCCGCACACCAAGCCGCTCAACTTCTGGGATTGGCTGACCACCGAGGTCCGCAAGGACCACCCCGAGGTGATCTTCTTCGCCGAGGCATTCAGTCGCCCAGAGGTGATGGGGACTCTCGGCAAGGCCGGTTTCCACATGAGCTACACCTACTTCACCTGGCGTAACACCAAGAAGGAACTCGGCGACTACCTGACCGAGGTCTCAACCGAGACGTCGGACTACATGCGACCGAACTTCTTCGTCAACACTCCCGACATCAACCCGATGTCGATCAGGTCCGGGGCACCTGCTGCCTTCGCCATCCGCCTCATCCTGGCGTCCACGATGACACCACTTTGGGGTATGTACCAGGGCTTCGAACAGTTCGAGTTCGAGCCCCTCAAAGCCAGCGGTGAGGAGTACATCAACTCCGAGAAATACGAGTTCCGGCCACGCGACTTCAATGCCGAACCGAACCTCAACGGGTTGATCACACGCCTCAACCAGATCAGGAGAGAACACCCTGCGTTGCAGCAGTTGCGACGCACCACGGTGCTCAAGACCAACCACGACCAGATCTTTGCGTTCGCCAAGAGCGACGGCAATGACGTGGTCATTGTGGTGTGCAGCCTGGATCCGCACAATGCGGTTTCGGGC
>JBMNPP010000216.1:0-4067 GCA_050943675.1 Brooklawnia sp. | reverse complement strand
ACCCCTATGACCAATCCCGACCAGACCCAAAACCCGCCACCCCTGCCCGACCCGAGGCAGCGTGTCGAGGCTCCCGAAGCAGCCACCACTCCCGCCCCACCGCCAGCGTCGCAACTGCCGGCACCTCAACCCCCGGCACCCCAACCCCCGGCCCGTCCACCCCGGCAACTGCGCCGCACGGCGGCCGAGGACAAGCCATTCACGCGCGGGTTCGGCACTGGCATCGGTGTCGCCCTGGGTGCCGGCCTGGTGCTGATCGCCCTCACCCTGGTCAGCCTGCTCGGCATGGGTGCGGTGGCCCAGCGGGCCGGTGGCATCACCAGCGAGCCGATGACCAGCCACGTCTGGGGGCCGGCCAATGCCAGCAACACGGTGCTGGCGCTCAACATCTCGGGCACCATCATGGGCGCCGACAGCGGGAGCCTTTTCGGCACCGGCACCTATGGCTACGAGATCGCAGACCAGATCGACGCCCTCGATGCCGACGACTACGCCGGGCTCGTGCTGCTGATGGACACCCCGGGCGGCACCATCTATGGCTCGCGCGCGATCGCCGATTCGGTGCTGCGCTACCAGGAGCGCACCGGCAAGAAGGTCGTCGCCTACGTACAGTCAATGTCGGCCTCTGGCGGTGTCTACTCCATGGCGCCGGCCGACCACATCATTTCTGACTACGGCACCCTCGTCGGCAGCATCGGGGTCATCTTCGGGCCCATCAGCCGCTACCGCGATGTCACCGGGATCACTGGCAACCTGCTCGAATCTGGTGTCGAGACCGAGGGCGGCATCGAGCAGTACTACCTGACCCGGGGCACCAGCAAGGATTTCGGCAACCCGTTCCGCGACATGACCGATGAAGAGGCCGAGATGTACGGCCACGGGATCCAGGTCGAGTACGACATGTTCGTCAACTTCGTCGCCGAACATCGCGGCATCCCCGCCGAGACCATCGTCGACGACCTGGGCGCCTACATGTTCGACCCACAGACAGCCATCGAGAAGGGCCTGGTGGACGAGATCGCCGGCCGCGACCAGGCCTTCCGCTCGGCTGCAACCGTGTTCGAGGTTGACCCCGAGGACACCCGCCTGGTCTCACCGGCAGCACCCAGCGCACTGAGCCAGTTGCTGGGTGCGCAGGCGCGAGTTCCGGGCCATAGCGAGCCGCTGTCGACCAACAGCGGGCTGCAGGCCACCAGTGAACTGTGCGTCGGGTCGCCGCTGGTCCTGGCCTACTCCGGGGACGTTCGCCAGGTTTGTGGCGCGTGACCCCGAGGGGGCCACGCGATTGAACTGATACGGAGACGCGATGACTGATGCCAGGACCCGCCGCACCAGGGACCGGCTCGCCCTGGCCATCACCGCACTCGGTGGGACGGTGCGGTTGGAGCAGATGACGGTGGACGATGTCGTCGCGGCATCAGGGTTATCGAAGTCGACGGTGTACCGGCACGCCAAGTCGCCGGCTCGGTTCATGGCTGACCGCTTCACGGCGGTACTGGAGCACGACCTGGTCGAGGCAATCTCGACCGACTACGGCCCCGGTACCGCCAGCTGGCGGCACAGCATGCGCCATCGGCAGGCCCTGACTGCGCTGTGGAACGAGACAACCGCACGTTTCGCGATGTACCGGCTATCGGTGCGGGAACCGGATTCAATCATCCTGGACAGCTTCGTAACCATCCAGGAGCAGTTGGCGGTCAACTACCTCGAAGAGAACCTGGAGAAGATCCAGCTCCCGGAGGTCCTGGCCGGGGCGAACCGCAAGTGGACAATCGAGGTGCTGACCCACCAGTACTGTCATGGTCTGATCGTGCTGTTCAAGGCGATGCTGGCCGACGATGAGCCCCTGCCGCTGGAAAGCTTCATTTCCCTTGCCCGAGACCTGATGCCCTGCTGGCAGTGCCAGCTGCTGAGGCAGGCCTAGCGCAGTACGTCAGCCAGCAGCAGGGCCCTGGTCCGTGCCAGGTCAGCAGTACCGATCGCCAGCCCCGCAGCAGTCAGCAATTGCGGAATCTCTGCGGCCAGCCGATCGAGGTAGGCAGCCGGGGTGATACCGAGCCAACCAGACGCCAGCGCAGCCCCGGCCCTGTCGAACCGCCACAACCGGTCGGCGTCCTTCATCAGCGCGTCCTCCAGCGACAGCGGGTCGGGCCGGGTGTCGTGGCCATCGATGATCGCGCAGACCGCGTCAATGAACTCCTCGCCGTGGCCCAGCCCCGGAAGCACCTCGCGAGCAATCTGGCAGCCAGCCGCCTCGTGCTCGAACCGCACTGCCGAGGTCATCCCGCCCGGCCCAAAGCCCTCCAAGATGATCCGGTCCTCATCAACCCGCGACCAGCCCGTATCGTGCAGCAGCACTGCTACCCGCACCACCAGGGCATTGGCCTGGGGATGGGCCACACACAGCCGGTCAGCGTAGGCCATCGAGATCGGCACGTGTACATCATTACTGCGGGTGCGCAGCGCAGGGGTGACCGCTCGCCACAGCGCGTTCAGGTCGCTGGGGGCCGGATCTGCCGCGCTGATCGGCGAGGTGTCGATGGGACCGCTCGCAGGAACGGGCAGGGTCTGCGGCAAGGGGTTGATCATGAGGTTAATCCTCGCTGAAATTGGGAACTTCTTCCCCCGTCGTGGCAACGTGGAACTGTGAATTTGGTTAAACCGGTGCGTACCAAGAGTTGGGCCAAGGCGACCTGGCGGCTTGGCGCCCACATCCAGCGCGGCAGTGGTGTAACCACTTTCGCTGTCTTCGCCCCCGCAGCCACCGCAGTCGCCCTCGAGTTCTATTCGCAGGCCACTGGTGCCGACGCCGAGGCCAGGTTCCAGCTGGCAAAGGGCCCCGACGGCGTCTGGCGAGGAGCCGTGTCTGGCGCTCGTCATGGCAGCCTCTATGCCTTCCGGGTCTGGGGCAGCAACTGGCCCCTGGTCGATGAATGGGGCCCCGGCAGCCTGGCCGGTTTCGTGTCCGACCGGGACGACGACCTGAACCACTTCAACCCGAACAAGGTGCTGTTCGATCCGTACGCCCGCGAGGTCACCCACACCCCGTTGAGCCGGGCAGTCATCGACGCCGGTGCCGACGCGGCAGTGTTTGCCTCTGGGCCCTACCAGTGGCGCGACCAGGTTGGCCGCGAGGTCGACACCGGTCGGTACGCACCCAAGGGCGTGATCATCGAGGATTCGACATCCTTCGGACGCTTCCCCAAGCACCCCGAGGAAGACCACGCGATCTACGAGGCCCACGTCAAGAACCTGACGATGCACCCCTCGTCCGCCCGGATGGGCGAACTGTTGGCCCGGGTGCCCGGATTCGAGGGCCTGCCAGATGTCCCGGATGAACTGCGCGGCACCTATGCCGGGGCTGCGTGGCTGGCCCCATACCTGAAACAACTCGGTGTCAACGTCATCGAACTACTGCCCGTGCACGAGACCGACTCAGACCACTGGGGCCCACACCAGGGCACCACCAACCACTGGGGCTACCAGACGCTCGCCTTCTTCGCCCCCAACCGCGACTATTCCTTCGACAAGACGTTCGGTGGGCCGACCCGCGAGTTCAAGCTGATGGTCAAGGCCTTCCACGACCTCGGCATCGAGGTATTCCTCGATGTGGTCTACAACCACTCCGCAGAGGGCGGCAACTGGAACGGCAGCGTCGACTCGGCCGGTTTCACCTCGCTCGGTGGTTTCGCGACCACCGAGTACTACGTACTCACCCAAGAAGGTGGCCTCATCGATGGCGCCACCGGCACCTCGAACCAGATGAATTTTTCCACCACGGCAAGCTGCGACCTGGTGCTCGACTCGCTCAAGCACTGGCACCACACCATGGGTGTTGACGGTTTCCGCTTCGACCTGGCCCCCGTGCTGGGACGGCGCCCCAATGAGGCCGAGGCCGAGGACTGGGAGGCCCAACGCCGATTCTTCAACAACCACCCGCTCCTGGACGAGGTGGCCCGGCTCGGCAACGAGAACAATTTCGAAGTGATCGCCGAGGCATGGGACCTGTGGGGATACGAGGTCGGCAACTTCCCGTCCGGGTGGGGCGAATGGAACGGCCGGTTCCG
>JBMNPP010000215.1:0-4084 GCA_050943675.1 Brooklawnia sp. | reverse complement strand
AGTCAACGGGCGAATGGTAGGGGGTCCGGCATGCAACCCTGCCGGTCGTGATAATCATGCGGCCCCACGAGCCAGTTCGATGCTGAGGTTCACACACTCGTCACGTAACCTAGGAGGCATGAGTCCGAAGAATGTGGGAGCGAAGGCATATTCCCTGCTGATGTTCGTCGCTGTCAGCATCCTGGCCGGGGTGCTGGTGGCCGGCCTTGGTGTGCCCTTTGCGGCGCTGGCTGCCGGTACTACGCGGGCCTCTGCGACAGCGCTGCGTAGCCTGCCGGCTGACCTGGCGGTGCCACCGCAGCATGAGGCATCCACCATGCTGATGGCTGACGGCACAGTGCTGGCCAAGTTCTTCGACGAGAACAGGCAATACATCTCGCTCGACCAGGTCTCCCCCGAGATGCAGATGGCCATGATCGCCATCGAGGACCACCGCTTCTTCGAGCATGGCGCCATCGACCCGCAGTCGGTTATCCGCGCAGCCCTGGGCAACGCGGCGGGCGGCACCATCAGTGGTGGCGGCTCGACGCTGACCCAGCAGTACGTCAAGCAGGTCCGCATCCAGTTGTGTGATGAAGAGCCCAACTGCATCCAGGAGGCCCAGGCGCCCACCATGGACCGCAAGATCCAGGAGATGCGGTACGCGATCGCTCTTGAGCAGCGCTTCCCGAAGGACGAGATCCTGGAGCGCTACATGAACATCGCCTACTTCGGTGACGGCGCCTATGGTGTGCAGGCCGCCGCGCGGCACTACTTCAACAAGAACGCCGCAGACCTGACCGTCTCGGAATCGGCGCTGTTGGCCGGCCTGGTGCAGAACCCCGGGCAGACCGACCCGGTCAACAACAAGCAGGCCGCACTTGACCGCCGCGCGGTCGTCCTGGACGCCCAGGTGCGCTACCAGGGCATGCCGGTCTCGATTGCCGAGGCCGCTGCCGCCGAGGACTTCGATTCCTCGAAGGTGCAGCCGATCGGCTCGGGCTGCAAGGGCACCCGATACCCGTTCATCTGCGATTACGCCTCGCGGGTGCTGCAGTCCGAAGAGATGTCGCACCTGGGTGAGACCCTCCAGGACCGCGTCAACACGCTGAACCGCGCAGGCCTGACGATCACCCTGACCGTCGACCCGGCCGACCAGGACATCGTGCAGAACGAGATCAGCCGAGTGGTCGGGCCCACCGATACGGTGCTGGCCATCGCGAACACTGTTGACCCGCAGACCGGGCGCATCGTGGCCATGGCCCAGTCCCGTCCGGTGATGGGTGACGGAGACGGCGAGACCGCCTGGAATTACTCTGTTCGCTACGACATGGGCGGCGCTGACGGCTACCTGTATGGTTCGACCTTCAAACCGTGGACGGCGGCCGCAGCGATTCAGCAGGGTCACTTCCCTGACACCACGAACTTCAATGTGCGGCCCTCGACCAACTGGCGGGGCCACACATTCCGGGGCTGCGGCGACGACGACAGCTTCACCCTGGTCTCCGACTACACCACCACGAATGCGGTCGCTGGCCAGACCAGCGGCAACTTCAACATGGTCACCGCCATGATGTGGTCGGTCAACAACTACTGGATCGAGCTGGAGAAGGTAGTCGGGCCATGTGCCTCGGTCGACATGGCCGAGCGGGCCGGCGTCGAGATCGCCCAGCCGGCCGGCAATGAACGCACCCTGCACGACTTCGACTACATCCCGTCGTGGACGCTGGGTGCCGCCAAGGTGACCCCGCTGTCAATGGCAGTCGGGTTCGGCACCTTCGGCAACCGTGGCGAGCGCTGCAACCCGATCATCCTGGACAAGGTCGTCGCCCGCGACGGTACCGAGATTCCGGTGCCCAGCGCCGACTGCCAGCAAACGATCGACCCCACCGTGGCTGATGGCGTGAACTACCTGCTGAACCGCACGCACACCTCTGGCCTGTCGGCATCGGCCAATATCCCCAATGGCATCGACCAGGCGTCCAAGACCGGTACCTCGGACAACTCCCAGTCGAGCTCGGCCTTCGTCGGTTACACCCCCGAACTCTCGACCTCCGTCGTGGTGGCCATCGACAACAACCATCCGCGCTGGAAGGACGTCCCGCCGGAGGCTCGCAGCATGGAATACGAGCCGCTGACGCCCCTTGGGGGTGGCAGTCTGCGGAGCTACAGCCGCGGTGACGCCGGTGCGATCTGGCGTCCCATCATGGAGCAGTTGATGGCCGGTATGCCTGAATCGAAGTTCACTCCCTGGGTCGCGCCATACACCCCGCCAGTGGTCACCCAGCCCGGTCAGGGCCAGCAGGGGCGAGGGGGTAACCAGAACGGGGAGACCCCAGGATGAGCCGGACGAAACTGATCGGTGGCGCCGCTGCTGCGCTCACCGGTTTGGGTGCAACGGTGGCAGTGGGCGCCTGGGTCGAGGCCCAGGCCTTCCTGCTGCGGCGGGTGACCGTCCCGGTATTGCCGGCCGGCCAGCGCGACATCCGGGTGCTGCACATCTCGGATATCCACCTGATGCCCTACCAGCGACGCAAGCTCGATTTCATTTCGAAGCTGGCCGGCCTGCAACCCGATCTGGTGATCAGCACCGGTGACAACGCTTCCAGCCCGGATACCGACGCGCCACTGGTGGACGCGCTGGGCGACCTGCTGAAGGTGCCGGGCGTGTTCGTCTTCGGCTCCAACGATTTCGTCGAGCCCCGTTTCCGCAACCCGTTGAGTTACCTGGTCAGCCGGTCCAGCCTGCACGACGATCCCAATCCGCTGCCCTGGTGGCGGGTGCACGACGCCTTCCTGGACGCTGGCTGGCGCTATCTGGACAACCAGGCGGGACGGCTGCAGGTCGCCGGCCGTGTTGTCGATTTCCGGGGCACCGGGGACGCCCACATGGGCCTGGACAACTACGCCTCGCTGGCTGGCCCCAGCGCACCCGATGCCGACCTGACCATCGGGGTGACCCACTCCCCCTACCGCCGGGTGCTGGACGCGATGACCACCGACGGCCTCGACATGATCTTCGCCGGGCACACCCACGGTGGGCAGGTCTGCCTGCCGGTCAACCGTGCCCTGACCACCAACTGTGACCTGCCGCTGCGGCAGGCCTCCGGGCTCAGCTCGTGGACGGCCGCCGGCAACACAGTGCCGCTGCATGTCTCGGCCGGGATCGGGACCAACCCGTTCGTCCCGCTGCGGCTGTTCTGCCGGCCCGAGGCAACCCTGCTGCGTCTGGTGGCAGTCGCCTGAGCACCGGACCTGATTGGTGCCCGGTGGGTGCGGTGGGTTAAGCTAGCACACGGTCAATGACCACGGGGTGTGGCGCAGCTTGGTAGCGCGCTTCGTTCGGGACGAAGAGGTCGCAGGTTCAAATCCTGTCACCCCGACCATCAGGAAGCCGCTCTGACCAGGACAGAAGTTCTGGCACAGGGCGGCTTTGGCGTTTGACAAAAAATCAGGGGTGCTTCGACGCCAAACCCATCCATACCGGCCCGTGGGCCGATGCCCAAACCCCGGTCGGGTGTCGACCCGGGCTGACCGGAAGATGCATACTCACCGTATGGGTCGCGACATCAGTTCCACCTCCTACAGCCGCGAACACCGGCAGCGGTACCGCGAGAAGGTGCGCCAATGCCTTGACGTGTTCGAACAGATGCTGACCTCGACGCGGTTCGCCTTCGGCGACCGGATGACCGGCATGGAAATCGAACTCAACCTCGTCGATCGCGACTACCGGCCCAAGATGGACAATGCGGATGTGCTCGCGGCGATCGCTGATCCGGAGTACCAGACCGAACTGGCCCAGTTCAATATCGAGTTCAATGTGGCGCCCCGCACCCTGGGCGGGGACGAGCTTGCAACCCTGGAGCGCCAGTTGCGGCTGTCACTGAACGCCGCCGAGCGAAAGTGTGCCGAACGCGGCACGCACATCATGATGATCGGCATCCTGCCAACGGTGATGCCCGAGACCTTCGAGGGCAACTGGATGAGCCAGGGCGCCCGCTATATCGCGCTGAACGACGCCATGCTGGCAGCCCGCGGCGAGGATATCCACCTCGATATCCGCGGTCCGAGCGGCGAACGGCTCAATCGTTATGCCGATTCCCTG
>JBMNPP010000214.1:0-4220 GCA_050943675.1 Brooklawnia sp. | reverse complement strand
TTCGGGCCATCGACGCCGTTCAGGTCGGTGAACCGGCCGCCCGCCTCGCGCACGATCACGTCGAGGGCGGCCTTGTCGTGCAGGGCGAGTTCGGGCTCACAGGCTATGTCGACCACACCCTCGGCCACCAGCATGTAGCTCCAGAAATCACCGAAGGCCCGCGACCGCGCCGAATCGCGCAGCAGGTCGACGAAGCCCTGACCCCGCCCCGACGAGATCCAGCCGTTGATCGACGAGTACGACACGTAGGCATCCCAAACCCTGGATACCTGCGAGACCGACATCCTGGTGCCCTTCAACAGGTTGCGTCCAGTGAAGGCCCCAGCCCCTTCAGCGGCCCACCAGCGCCGGCCCAGCAGGGGAGCGCTGACCACACCGACGCGCACCACGCCATCGACCATCAGCGCGATCAGGGTGGCCCAGGCCGGCACCCCGCGCACGAAGTTGGCGGTTCCATCGATCGGGTCGATGATCCATTGGCGCGGTCCGTACCCTGTGTCAGGCATCTCTTCACCACGCACGGCATCCCGGGGCCGCACAGTGGCCAGGGTGCGGCGCAGGGCCTCTTCGACACTCTTGTCGGCATCAGTGACCGCACTCATATCGGGCTTGGTCTCGATGCGCAGGTCCTGGGCGCGGAACCGGTTTTCTGAAATGGAGTCGGCGTTGTCCGCCAACAGGTGGGCCAACCGCAGATCATCGTTATATGACGACATGGCCCTTAGGCTATCGGGACTCGCCCTGATCCTGCTCGACCAGCGCGTCAACGATCCGACGGAAGGACGCCAATCGCTCCTGTGGCAGTTCACCGTCGGCCACCGCGGTGTCCAGGCCACACTCCGGGTCGTCGTTGGTGTGGTGGCAGCCCCGTGGACAGTCATGGGTGAATTCGTTGAGGTCGCTGAAGGCGGCAAGCACCCCTGCAGGGGTTACGTGGCTCAACCCGAAACTGCGGATCCCCGGGGTGTCGATGACCCAACCGGTTCCGTCCGGCAGTTCGAGCGCGATCGCCGAGGTGGAGGTGTGCCGGCCCCGCCCGGTGACCAGATTGACCTCGCCGATGGAGCGGTCTGCGCCGGGCACCAGACGGTTGATCAGCGTGGACTTGCCCACCCCTGAATGGCCGACCAGGACGGTCACGTGGCCAGATAGCAGTTCGTCGACGTCATCGAGCACGGAATCCGGCTCGGTGACCACGATCGGAATGTCCAGTGGCGCGTAACCGGCGATGATCTCGTCCGGGTCAGCAAGGTCAGCCTTGGTCAGGCACAGGATGGGGGCGATGCCTGCCTCGTAGGCGGCCACCAGGATCCGGTCGATCATGCCCGGCCGGGGTGGTGGATCAGCCAGGGCAGTGACGATCATCAACTGGTCGGCGTTGGCGACTACGGGACGCTCGGCCGGGTCATTATCGTCAGCGGTCCGGCGCAGTGTGGTGCTGCGGGGCTCGACCTCGACGATCCGGGCCAGGGTGCCCTGCGCACCACTGGTGTCACCGACCAGCCGCACCAGGTCACCGACGATGACCCCCTTGCGGCCCAGCGCCCGGGCCTTGGCAGCGCGCACCATTTCGCCGGTTTCGAGCAGTTGGCAACGGTAGCGTCCACGGTCGACGGTGATGACCCGACCGATCTCGGCACCGGAATAGTCCGGACGGTCCTTGGTGCGGGGGCGGGTGCGCCGCGCGGGCCTGGCCCCGAAAGTCTGCGGATCGACATCCGCGTACTGTTCGGCGGTCTGGCGGGCGCGACTCATGGCCGGGCACCATCGGGCCGCGGCTGGGCCAGCATCGCCTGCCACCGCGCGGTGAAATCGGGCATCGTCTTGGCGACCGTGTCGACATCATCGAGTTGCACGCCCGGCACGACCAGACCGAGCAGTGCTGCCATGTGGGCCATCCGGTGGTCGGCGTAGCTGCGCAGCACACGGGTGGGCTGCAGGCCGGCCCCGGTAGGTCCGGCTCCCTCGATCACCACACCATCGGCGGTCTGCCGGACATCGACACCCAGGCTGGCCAGTTCGGCCTCGATGGCGGCCAGCCGGTCGGTCTCGTGACCGCGGATGTGGGCGACACCACTGATCGTGGTGGTGCCCTCTGCGAAGGCCGCCAGGGCCGCAACCACCGGGGTCAGTTCACTGGCCGCGTGCAGGTCGATCGTGGTGCCTCGCAGCGCGCCGGTGGCGGTGGCCTGCAGCGCATCGGCGTCCCGGGTGATGCCGGCACCCAGCTGTTCGAGTACGTGGCGGATCAGGTCACCGGGTTGGGTGGTCATCAGGGGCCAGCCTGGCACCTGCACCTGCCCACCGCTGAGCACCCCGGCGGCCAGGAAGGCGGCCGCATTGCTCAGGTCCGGCTCGATGCGTTCGTTGCGGGCCATGATTGGCCCTGCCGCCACAAGCCAGCGTCCGGGCTGGCTGTCATCGATCTTGACGCCACGGGCGCCCAGCATCGACACCGTCATCTGGATGTGCGGCAGCGACGGTACCGAGGTGCCCTGGTGGTGCAGGTCGAGTCCGTGCGGCAGCCGGGCACCCATCAGCAGCAACCCGGAGATGAACTGGCTGGAGGCGCTGGCGTCGATCACCACGCGGGGCCCGCCGAGTTCGGCGGGGGCATCGATGGTGAAGGGCAGGTTGTCGGCATCGACCCGGACGCCCAGTTGCCGCAAGCCGCTCAGCAGCGGTGCCATTGGTCGCTCGCCGGCGCGTTGGTCACCGTAGAACCTGGTCGGGCCACCAGCCAGGGCAGCCAGTGGGGGGATGAAACGCATCACAGTGCCGGCCAGCCCGCAGTCGATGCCGCCCGGTGCGGCGCGGAAACGATCGGGTGGGCTCACCGTGGTCACTGCCGATGATTCGTGGTGTTCGATACGCACGCCCAAATGCCGCAGCGCGGCCACCATCAGGTCGGTATCGCGTGCCGACAACAGGCCGGTCAACTCGCTGGGGCCATCAGCGAGCGCGGCCATCACCAGTGCGCGGTTTGATTCAGATTTCGAGCCAGGGACGGCGCACACGGCGTCCAGCGGCCCAGGGCAGTGCGGGGCTGACCAGGTTGCCATCGGCATCGGGGTGCTCAGTGGAGCGCGTCCTTGACCTGGCGGCGCACCTGCTTGACCGACTTGGTTGCCGCGTCAGAGAGCTGGCCGGCCTGCTTGCTGATCGCCTTGCGGGTGCGGTCGGCCTGCTTGCCGGCGCTCTTGGCCTGGGCCTCAACCGCCTTGCGCGATTTGTGGGCACGGTCCCCAACGGCCTTGCGGGATTGCTGGGCACGCCAGGCCAGACTGGGCTGCCCGGCAGTGTCCTGGGTAGCCACCAAGGTGCCCCCGAACAGCGCCAGTTGGGTGAACAGACCGGATCGGTCCTCAGAGGCGGCTGCGCCGATCACGCGCGGCAGGGTCGCCACTGCCAGCAGCAGCGCGCCCGGACGCCGGGCGATACCGGTGGCATAGGCGACGCCACCGACTACCTGCGC
Organism: Brooklawnia sp.; assembly: GCA_050943675.1. Lineage (GTDB taxonomy): Bacteria > Actinomycetota > Actinomycetes > Propionibacteriales > Propionibacteriaceae > Brooklawnia. The sequence continues at coordinate 745 of JBMNPP010000214.1, read as the reverse complement.
AAGGCCCAGTACACGGGTCCAGGTGCGGGCGTCCTCGGGAACCCGATCAGCGGTATCGGGAGGCAGCATCGATTGCACCGCCGGCACGATCCGGTCGACGGTAGGTGCGATTTGGTCGACATTCTGGTCGGGCTTGGTCAGTTGCTGGAAACCCTCGGAAACGTAATAGGAGGAGAAGAGCGCGCGACCCACGAAGCGTAGCAATGACATAGAACATTCCTACCCGGTCTGGTGCTTGTGCCGTGCCGGTTCTGGCGAATTGGGGCCCTTCGTCGCATCCGGTGGCAGCGGGTAGCTTTGTTGCCATGTGTGGTCGTTATGCCGCCGCTACGCACCCTGATCGGCTGATCGAGATCTTTGAGGTCGACCAGGTACCCGACACCGACCCGGCGATCGGTCCTGCCGGATTGGCCGAGTGGGCACGCCCGCGGTGGAATATTGCGCCCACCGACATGGTGCCGGCGATCCTGGAGCGCAGCCGCGACGAGGGTGATGTTCGGCTGCTGACCGGGCTGCGCTGGGGACTGGTGCCCAGCTGGGCTGAGTCACCGGGTGGGGGAGCCCGGATGATCAACGCCCGATTCGAAACCGTCGACACCAAGCCGGCCTTCCGGAAGGCGTTTGCGTCCCGGCGCTGCCTGCTGCCGGCCGACGGGTACTACGAGTGGCGCACTGCGCAGCGGGCGGGCACCAACTACAAGCAGCCGTACTTCATCACCCCGGTGGACGGGCTGATGGTGATGGC
>JBMNPP010000213.1:0-4236 GCA_050943675.1 Brooklawnia sp. | reverse complement strand
TACAGGATGGTCGCCGCGCGGGCGTCCCGGTGGGCGGCCAGGCCTGCAGCCACATCGTGGGTCAGGATCGTCGAGATGACGGTGTCGCCGGGGGTCACGGCGGAATCGATCGCCTCGGCTGCGGCATCTGCGACCTGGCGGAGCCAGTTGTGCAGTACCAGACCCTGACCGGCCCGGAACCGGATGGCCGTGCGTCCCAATCGGGTCCCGATGGGCCCTGTCGCCTCCAGCACCGAGCCAGCCACCGCAACCGGCTCGGCACCCAGTTGCTTGATCAGGCCGGCGTATTCGGCCAGCACGACGACCTTCGCGTCGATCCCCCGACGCACCAGCTCGCCGGCCAAGACTGCGACTGGCTGGGCATCGCCACGCGAACCGATGGCTATGAAGACGACGGCCATGTGTCCTCCGGGGTGGCTGGGCAGTCGCCCCGGCCGACCAGGGTGGTTTGGCCGGGGCGAGGAACCGTGCGGTCAGAAGTTGATCATTTGGCCGGCGATACCCTCGACGACCTCCTTGAGCGCTTCTGACAGGGTCGGGTGGGCGTGGACAACCCGGGCAACCTCGTCTGCGGTGAGGTCCCATTGCTGGGCCAACTGCAGTTCGGGTAGCAGTTCGGTCACGTCCGGCCCGATCATGGTCAGACCGAGGATCTCGTTGTACTGCGCCTCGGCGACGAGCTTGACGAAGCCGGTGGCGTCGCCCAGGCCCCAGGCCTTGCCGTTGGCCGAGAACGGGAACTTGGCGACCTTGACGTCGTAGCCGGCGTCCTTGGCCTGCTGTTCGCTCAGGCCGAAAGTGCCGATCTGCGGGGTGCTGTAGGTGGCCCGCGGAATCATCGCGTAGTTGACTGGCATGGTCTCGTGCCCGGCGATGGTCTCGGCTGCCACCACGCCCTGGGCCTCTGCCGTGTGGGCCAGCATCATCTTGGCAGTGACATCGCCGATGGCGTAGATGCCGTCGACATTGGTGCGGCAGAAGTCATCGATCTCGATGGCGCCACGCTCGGTCAGCTGGACACCGGTGGCATCCAGGCCGTAACCCTCCAGGCGGGGCGCGAAGCCCATGGCCTGCAGCATCTTGTCGGCCTCAAGCACCTGTTGCTCGCCGCCAGCGGCCGGTTCGACAAACACCCGCACGCTGGAACCGGTGTCCTCCACGGCCTTGACTGCGGTACTGGTGAGGACCTTGATGCCCAGCTTCTTGTAGGCCTTGAGCAGTTCGGCGCTGACCTCGGCGTCCTCGGTGGGCACCATGCGGTCCAGGTACTCCACGATGGTCACATCCACGCCGTAGGCGTTGAGCACGTAGGCGAACTCGGTTCCGATTGCGCCCGATCCGCCGATGATGACCGAGCCCGGCAGTTGCTCGGCCAGGATCATCTCTTCATAGGTCCACACATTGGCCGACTTGCTGGTGCCGGGCAGCATCTTCGCTGTCGCTCCGGTAGCGATGATGCAGTTGTCGAAGGTGATCTGCTCGGTCGAGCCGTCGGCTGCGGCCAGTGAGATCGTCTTCGCGTCGGTGAAGGTGCCCCACCCGTGAAGTTCGGTGATCTTGTTCTTCTTCATCAGGAAGTGGATGCCCTTGACCATGCGTTCCGAGACCGCACGGCTCCGGCTGAAGGCCTTGCCGTAGTCGAAGCTGACATCACCCGAGATCCCGAAGGTGTCGCCCTCGCGCAGCACGATGTTGGCGATTTCGGCGTTGCGCAGTAGCGACTTGGTGGGGATGCAGCCCACGTTGAGGCAGACGCCTCCCCACCACTGCTTCTCGATGATGGCGGTCTTCTTACCGAGTTGGGCCGCTCGGATAGCGGCGACATAGCCGCCGGGTCCGGCGCCGAGGACGACAACGTCGAAGTGTTGGCTCATGCCAATGGAGTCTAGTCACTGCACCCGATGAGGAGACTTACTTGCACAGACTCTGCGCCCCCCGCCGGGCCCATGAACCCATCCCCTCAATCCGGTGCCCACCGGTCTGCCCCACCCACCGGCGTGGGGTTGCCAATGGATTGAGTAAAACTCACATGTGAGTTACAGTTCTCGGGTGACTCAGCAGCTAACGACAGCAGCAAACATTGGCCGCCTGGTTCGAGATGCACGCAAGCATCGTGGCCTGACCCAGAATGAGCTCGCCTCCTTGCTAAGCACCAGCCAGGGCGCTGTGCACCGGATCGAGTCCGGCAACCAGAACCTCTCGCTCGAGATGATCAACCGGATCGCCAATGCGCTTGAATCACCCTTGATCGTGCCCGGTGATCGCAACTCGCTCAATCTGCGGATCGTCGGCGAAACCACCCTTTCAGGATCAATCGAAACCCGCTCATCGAAGAACGCCGCTGTCGCGCTCCTCTGCGCCAGCCTGCTCAACCGTGGCCGGACCGTGCTTCGGGGCATCGCCCACATCGAAGAGGTCAATCGTCTGGTGGAGGTGCTCCGGTCGATCGGTGTCGACGTGCAGTGGTCGGCCGACGAAATGGACCTGACCGTGCAGCGCCCCGAGGTGCTCGACCTGGACAACATGGACGTCGCGGCTGCCCGACGCACCCGCAGCATCATCATGTTCCTGGGGCCGCTGATGCATTCAGCGCAGAGTTTCCAGCTCCCCTATGCCGGTGGTTGCCAGTTGGGCGCGCGCACCGTCCAGCCGCACCTGCAGGCGCTGCGCAGGCTCGGGCTGGACGTTGAGGCGACCGATGGTTTCTACCAGGCCACCAGCACACCCATCGACAACCTCGAACGCACAGTCGTGTTGACCGAGCGTGGCGACACCGTGACCGAGAACGCGTTGATGGCTGCGGCCATGACGCCTGGCGTGACCACCCTGCGCAATGCCTCGCCGAACTACATGGTCCAGGACCTGTGCGTCTTCCTGACCATGGTCGGGGTCGAGATCGAGGGCATCGGAACCACCACCCTGCGCATCCACGGGGTGTCAGAAATCGACAGTGACGTCACCTACGCCATCTCTGAGGACCCGATCGAGGCGATGAGCCTGATCACTGCCGCGGTGGTGACCCATTCCGAGCTCACCATCACCCGGGCGCCGATCGAGTTCCTGGAGATCGAGCTCGCACTGCTCGACGAGATGGGGCTCGACTTCAATGTCGGGTCTGAATACCGCTCGGGCAATGACTTCACCCGGCTGGTCGACATCACCGTCAAGCCTTCGCAGCTGTACGCGCACGAGGACAAGATCCACCCGATGCCCTTCCCCGGGCTGAACATCGACAACCTGCCCTTCTTCGCCGTCATCGCGGCAACCGCAGAGGGCCAGACGATGATCAATGACTGGGTCTACGAGAACCGGGCGATCCACCTGCTTGAGCTCAACAAGCTGGGCGCCAATGTGCAGTTGCTCGATCCGCACCGGCTCAACGTCGTCGGACCGACCAAGTGGCGGGCTCGCGAGATGATCTCACCCCCGGCACTGCGTCCGGCGGTGTGCATCCTGCTGGCCATGCTGGCCGCACGCGGCGAATCGGTACTTCGCGATGTCTATGTGATCAACCGCGGCTACGAGGACCTGCCGGCCCGGCTCAACAAGCTCGGCGCCAACGTCACCCCATTCTTCGAGTAACCCCGGGTCAGATCCTGGTCGCCTCGAAACGGTGCCGGGGTGCCACGATGTCGTCCTGCGCCTGGACCAGGGCCAGCTCGTCGCGACCCAGGTCATGAGTGGTTTGCAGGACCGAGAAAACCGATGAGGCCGTCATCGACAACGAGTGGCCGAGGTCACCACCGCTGGAAAGCAGGTTCGACAGGAAGATCGCGGTGGTCAGGTCGCCCGAGCCAGTGAACATGCGGTCGATCAGCGGGGTATTCACCAGCCAGGTCTCGGTCTGGTTCTGCGCGATCATCCGCATGTGTTCAGCGGGCTGGCCATTGTGCGCGGTTGCGCCGTTGCCGACACCGACCACCGAGGTCACCAGCACTGTCTGTGGGCCGCGGCTACGCAATGCGGCTGCGGCCTGGAGCACCTCGGTGAACGAATCGGTGGTGCGCCCTGTCAGGTACTCCAGCTCGAACAGGTTCGGCGTGATGATGGTGGCCTGCGGTACCACGTGGTCACGCATGAATTCGGGGATGCCGGGGGCGGTATAGAAGCCCCGGCCCACATCTCCCATCACCGGATCGCAGCAGTAGATGGCCTGGGGGTTGCGTCGTCGCACCAACTCGGCCGCGTCCAGGATGGTGCGCCCCATCTGCGGGGCCCCCTGGTATCCCGACAGCA
>JBMNPP010000212.1:0-4249 GCA_050943675.1 Brooklawnia sp. | reverse complement strand
GAGAGCTTCTGGGCGGTCGGCTGGATCATGGCGGCACTGCTCGGCTACTTCCTGGTACCCAAACAGATCGGGGGCTGGCCCGGCTGGCGTTGGGCCCTGCTCGTGGGTGTGGTGCCGGCAGCCTATGCGCTCGTCGTCCGCCACGGGCTGCCGGAGTCGGTGCGCTTCCTGGAGTCCAAGGGCCGCAGCGCCGAGGCCGAGGCATCGGTCCGCGAGTTCGAGAAGCACTCGAATGCTGAACCGCCCGCCGATTTCGACACCGCAGTCGCGAACACCCCGACCAGTGTCGAGCCAACCGGCCAGCGGCCTTCAATCTTTTCGCCCGGCCTGCGCCGCCGCACGATCGCATTGTGGGCGGTCTGGTTCTTCGTCAACCTGTCCTACTACGGCGCCTTCACCTGGCTGCCGACCCTGCTTTACCGGGCCGGGCACTCACTGGTGCGTTCCTTCGAATACACCCTGATCATCACCCTGGCCCAGTTGCCGGGCTACGCCATGGCTGCCTGGCTGATCGAAAAATGGGGCCGCCGGCCAACCCTGGCCACCTTCCTGCTCGGTTCAGGGATCGCCGCGGCCTTCTTCGGGGTGCAAACCACGCCGGCCGGCATCCTGATCGCTGGCTGCGCGCTGAGCTTCTTCAACCTCGGGGCCTGGGGTGCGCTGTATGCGATCGGACCCGAGATCTACCCCACCACGATGCGTGGCTCGGGCACCGGTGCGGCGGCTGCTGCGGGCCGGGTCGCAGGCATCATCGCGCCGCTGATCGTCCCCGTGCTGCTGTTGACCGGTGGCAACCCGCTGGTCTTCGGTGTGTTCGCTGTCTCATTCCTGATCGCCTCGGGCAGCGCCCTGCTGCTTCCGGAGCGCCGCAATATGGACATGGTGGAGTAGGTAGATCACGCCAAACGGCTGTGCAATGGGGTGCGTGGGGTCAGGATGGAATATGGCCACCAAGCAGCGCAAACTCGACAACGACCTCTACGAGGCCGAACTCACCCGGCTCCAGGCAGAACTGGTTGAAATGCAGGAGTGGGTCAAGGCGACGGGCGCCAGGCTGGTGGTCGTCTTCGAGGGCCGGGACGCGGCTGGCAAGGGTGGTGCCATCAAGCGCATCACCCAGTACCTGAATCCGCGGGTCGCCCAGGTGGTGGCCCTGCCTGCCCCCACCGAACGCGAAACCACGCAGTGGTACTTCCAGCGCTACATCGCCCACCTGCCCGCTGCCGGTGAGATCCGCTTCTTCGATCGGTCCTGGTACAACCGGGGTGGCGTCGAGAAGGTGATGGGTTATTGCACGCCCGCCGAGCACGCTCGCTGGCTGCGCCAGGTTCCGATCTTCGAACGGATGCTCATCGATGACGGCATCATGTTGCGCAAGTACTGGTTCTCGGTCTCGGACAAGGAGCAGGAGAAGCGGTTCCGCTCCCGGATGACCGACCCGATGCGGCGCTGGAAGCTGTCGCCGACCGACCTTGAATCGATCACCCGCTGGGAGGCCTACAGTCGGGCCAAGGACGAGATGTTCATCCACAGCGACGTCGAACCGGCTCGCTGGCATGTCGTGGAGGCCGAGGACAAGAAGCGGGCGCGGATCAACATGATGACTCACCTGCTCGAATCGGTTCCCTATGAACACGTCGAGCGTCCCGAGATCAGTTTCCCGAAACGGCCGAAGAGCACCGGCTATGAGCGCACCTCACGCACCCTGATGCTGATGGTGCCCGATTACACCGACCAACTGCTGCCGGACACAGTTCCCCCGCGTTATGTGGACCCGGAGGACGACAAGTTGCCGAGCCTGCCCAAGGACGCCCAGACAAGGCTGAAGAAGGCGAAGAAGTCCGCTACTGCGCAACAGCGCATACCCTAGGGCAGGTGAACGCTCTAGTACCCCCGCTGCGGTTGGGATCACCGTCAAACCCGGACGCCGTGGTCATCGATACCCCGGTCGTCCTGGCACCGATGGCCGGGGTCACCAATGCCGCGTTCCGTCAGCTTTGCCGTGAACAGGGGGCCGGGCTGTACGTGTGCGAGATGATCACTGCGCGCGGCCTGGTGGTGGGTGACTGGAAGACCGCTGACATGCTCGCGTTCTGGCCTGAAGAGGAGATCCGCTCGGTGCAGGCCTATGGTGTCGACCCGCCATCTCTCGAGGTCGCCGTGGGCATCCTGTGCGAGAGCTTCGATGCGGACCACATCGACCTGAACTTCGGGTGCCCGGTGCCCAAGGTGACCCGCAAGGGTGGCGGGGGAGTGCTGCCCTGGAAGCTCGACCTGGTGCGCGAGATCCTGACCAGCGTGGTGCAGGCAGCCGACCGCTACGGCGTCCCGGTCACCATCAAGACCCGTACCGGCATCGACGCCGACCACCTCACCTTCCTCGACATGGGTCGGCTGGCCGAGGACACCGGGGTGGCGGCAATCTGCCTGCACGCCCGCACCGTCGCCCAGTCGTATTCCGGGGCGGCCGACTGGTCGGCCATCACCGAGCTGGTGCAGGCCGTCGACATCCCGGTGATCGGCAATGGTGACATCTGGGAGGCGGCCGACGCGGTCGCAATGGTCGAACAAACCGGTTGCGCGGGCGTCGAGATCGGGCGCGGCTGCCTGGGGCGGCCCTGGCTGTTTCGTGACCTGGCCGCAGCCTTCGCCGGCGAGCAGGTCACCACCCTGCCCAGCCTTGGTGAGGTGGCAGCCATGGTGCGCCGGCACGCCGAACTGCTTGTCCGGCTGCGCGGTGAACACCACGGCATGCGCGACCTGCGCAAGCACATGGCGTGGTACTTCAAGGGTTTCCCGCTCGGCGGGGATACCCGGCATACCCTGGGCCTGGTCGAATCGCTTGCCCACCTCGACCAGTTGCTGGCGGCGCTCGACCCCGACCTGCCGTTCCCCGAAGGCGCACTGGGGCGTCCCCGTGGCCGACAGGGCAGCGCACGTGGCAAGGTGACGATGCCCTGGGGCTGGCTGGATGACCGCAGCGGGCTCGAACTTGATCTTTCGGGTGCCGAAATGGATATCTCCGGCGGCTGAGTAATGGATGATTCAACAGGGTGGTTATGTGTCGGCCCCGGACTTGAAAGCTACACATAACTGCCCTATCTGACGTTGTCACGCGGTGAATCGTGGGGAATCACCGAGAATTGAAGAACCACGAAAGGAGCCGAAATGGCTTACCGCATGATCTTCAATCAAACCGGCTATTTCGGACGCGGGGCGCTGGACAACCTGGTCCCAGAGCTCACAAAGCGTCAATTCACCAAGGCACTCGTAATCACCGATGCAGTCCTGCTTTCCACCGGCACCGCCGCCAGGGTCACTGACCGCCTCGATGATGCGGGCTTCGCCTACGAGGTCTTCTCTGATGTCAAGCCCAACCCTCCGATCGAGAACGTGCTGGCCGCGCTCGCGCAATTCAGGCAGTCGGGTGCCGATGTGCTCATCGGGATGGGTGGTGGTTCACCGCAGGACACCGCCAAGGCTGTCGGCATCATCGCCGCCAACCCGGAATTCGATGATGTGTTGTCGCTGGAAGGTGTGGCAGACACCAAGAACCCGGCGATCCCCATCATCGGCATCCCAACCACTGCAGGCACCGCCTCGGAAACCACCATCAACTACGTCATCACCGACACCGCCAACCAGCGCAAGTTCGTCTGCGTCGACCCGCACGACATCCCGGTCCTGGCCATCGTCGACCCGGACCTGATGGATTCAATGCCTCGTTCGCTGAAGGTCGCCACCGGCCTGGATGCGCTCACCCACGCGATCGAGGGTTACATCACGCCGGGCGCGTGGGAACTGTCCGATGCGGTGCACTTGAAGGCCATCCAGATGATCGCTGCGAATCTGGCCGCGGCCGCCGACGGGGACGCCGATGCATTGGAGAAGATGGCGTTCGCGTCCTACATCGCCGGCATGGGCTACTCGAATGTTGGTCTGGGGCTGGTGCACGGCATGGCCCACCCGCTGGGCGGACGCTACAACGCCCCGCACGGTCTGGCCAACGGCATCCTGCTGGCACCGGTGCTGGCCTACAACGCCGAGCACACCGGCGAGAAGTACCGCGACATCGCAGCTGCCTTCGGTGTCGCCGACGCCTACACCCTGCCGCTCGAGGCGGCCCGGCAGGCCGCCGTCGATGCCATCGCCAGGCTCACTGTCGACCTCGGCAACCCGACGAAGATCTCCGAGATCGGTGTCACCGCCGAGGGCCTTGATGGCCTGGCCGATGACGCCTTCGCCGATG
>JBMNPP010000211.1:0-4358 GCA_050943675.1 Brooklawnia sp. | reverse complement strand
TTCGCCACCGAAACCCTGATCGGGGTGCGGGCCGCCGACGAATACACCTACATCTGCCTGGGCATGCCGGTGATGCCGTTCTACGCCGACCCGTTGAAGCTGTGGGTGCCCCCGGCGTTCAGCCGGTCGATGCCCGGCGGCACCGGCGAGGCCAAGTGCGGCGGAAACTACGCGGCCGCGATGGCCGGTGAGGCCGAGGCGCACGCCAACGGCTGCGACCAGGTGCTGTGGCTCGATTCGGCCACCCGGACCCTGGTCGAAGAAGGCGGCACCATGAACTTCTTCGCCATCACCTCCGACGGCGAGCTGGTGACACCCGAGTTGAGCGGGCAGATCCTGCCCGGCATCACCCGCGATTCGCTGCTGCAACTTGCTGCCGGGCACGGGCTGGCGCCGGTCGAGCGTCAGCTGACGCTGGCCGAGTTGCGTGACGGCAGCCAGGACGGCCGCATCGTGGAGGCCTTCGCATGCGGTACAGCCGCCGTGATCAGCCCGGTGGTGGGCCTGAAGTCACCCGAATTCGACCTGGCCATCGGCGACGGGACGCCGGGCCGGCGCACCCTGGCGCTGCGCGAGCACCTGACCGGGATCCAGTACGGCACCGAGCCGGACGAGTTCGGCTGGTTGCAGCGCGTCGGCTGAGCAGGGCAATAGGCTGGGCGCGTCCGAATCACGGTAGTGAGGAATCATGAGCAACCACACCCCTGCCGCCCCCAAGGTGAAGATCGGCGTCCTGACAAGTGGCGGTGACGCCCAGGGCATGAACGCCGCGGTCCGCGCAGTGGTGCGCACCGCGATCACCCGGGGCGCCGAGGTTTACGCCATCTTCGAGGGCTACCAGGGCCTGGTCGACGGCACCGAGGGCATCAAACGCTTCGACTGGGACGATGTCGGCTCGATCATGGGCCGTGGCGGCACCGTGATCGGCACCTTCCGCAGCAAGGACTTCCGCACCCGCCAGGGACGTCGCAAGGCGGCCGGCAACCTGCTGGAGCGTGGCATCGACCGGCTGGTTATCATCGGTGGCGACGGCTCACTGACCGGCATGGACACCTTCCGGGCGGAATGGCCCGAACTGCTCGCCGAACTGGTGGCTGATGGTCAGGTCAGTGCTGAACTGGCTGCTGCGCACCAGAGCCTGACCATCGCAGGCCTGGTGGGCTCCATCGACAACGACCTGGTGGGTGTTGATTCCACGATCGGCGCCGACACCGCACTGCATCGCATCCTTGAGGCCATCGACGCGCTGAGCAGCACCGCGGCCAGTCACCAGCGCAGTTTCGTGCTCGAGGTGATGGGACGCCACAGCGGTTACCTGGCCCTCACCGCAGCGATCGCCGGCGGCTGTGACTACGTGTTGATCCCCGAGCACCCGCCCGGCGAGGGCTGGGAGGACAGGATGTGTCAGCAGTTGCGGGCCGGCCGGGAGCGCGGGCGGCGCGATTCGCTGGTGATCATCGCCGAGGGTGCCACCGACCAGGCCGGTAACCCGATCAGCAGCGAATACGTCCGGGCCACCATCGAGGAACGACTTGGTGAGGACACCCGGGTGACCATCCTGGGCCACGTGCAGCGCGGCGGCACCCCGACCGCCTATGACCGCTGGGCACCGACCTGGCTGGGCCACGAGGCTGTCGACGAAGTACTCAACCCGAGCAAACCGGGTGAGGCGAAGGTGATCGGCATCCTGGGCAACCAGATGGTGCGCATCCCGCTGATGGAGGCCGTGCAGGCCACCCAACGCGTCCCCGAACTGATCGAGTCCGGCGACTATGCAGGTGCGATGGCCGCCCGCGGGCCGTCATTCAATGCGCTGGCCGACATCTTCACCGAGCTGTCGCGGCCAGCCCGCTACACAGCCCCGGAAGGGGCCAAGCGCATCGGCATCGTGCACGCCGGCGGGCTGGCGCCGGGTATGAACGCGGCTGCCCGTAACGCGGTACGGCTCGGCATTTCGCGCGGTTTCGAGATGGTCGGTATCCGCAATGGTTTCACCGGTCTGCGCAAGGGCCTGATGAGCACGCTGGGCTGGGACGACGTGGACGGATGGATGGGCGCCGGCGGCGCCGAGTTGGGGCTGCGTCGGGCAGTGCCGGTGCTTGAGGACCTGTACAAGATCAGCCGGTCCCTGGAGGACAACCACATCGATGCGCTGCTGGTCATCGGCGGCTGGAATGCCTACCAGGCCGCACACCTGCTGCATGCCGAGCGCGACCGCTACCCCGCCTTCCAGATCCCGATCGTCGCTGTCCCGGCCTCCATCGACAACAACCTGCCCGGAACAGAGCTATCGATCGGTTCGGACACCGCCCTGAACGTCAACGTCACCTCGATCGACATGATCAAGATGAGCGGGGCGGCCACCACGCGGTCGTTCGTGGTCGAGACGATGGGCCGGTTCTGTGGTTTCCAGGCGCTGATGAGTGGCCTGGCCAGTGGCGCCGAGCGCATCTACCTCAACGAGGAGGGCGTCGAACTGGCCGACCTGGCCAAGGACGTCAAGTGGCTGCAGGCCAGCTTCGCCGCTGGTCGCCGGCTCTTCCTGGCGGTCCGCAATGAGCGGGCCTCCGAGTCATACACCACCGAATTCATCGGCCAGTTGCTTGAGGGTGCCAGCAAGGGCAACTACGACGTGCGGACCCACATCATCGGGCACGTCCAGCAGGGCGCCGAGCCGACACCGGCCGACCGGCTGCTGGCCACCCGGATGGTCGACCACGCGCTCAACCAGTTGGCCGCCGATTTCGACAGCGACGAGCCGGCCGGTTGGTATGTGGGCCTGCAGTCCTCGCAGATCGTCAGTTCGCCACTGTCGCACATGATGGATTACGTGGACATCAGGCACCGCCGTCCCAAGAAGCAGTGGTGGTTGCAGTTGCGTCCGGTGATGCAGGCCGTGGCGAACGAGCCGAACTGACTCCAAGCCCCGATTGGGCAATATAAATGCATCTAGGTCCCTGACTAGATAGGCCAATACATCACAATCAACGCATGTTGTCTGCTCAAGACGTCCCCGCGCATACCCCCATGGGTATATAGTGGCGCCATTCAACGCTCAAAGGGGAAGCGTCATGGCAAGAATTGTGATTCTGGGGGCCGGCGTTGCCGGGCACACTGCCGCACTACACCTGCGACGGCTCCTCGGCAGGGGCCACCAGGTGACGGTGGTCTCGCCGAATTCCAACTACAACTGGATCCCGTCCAATATCTGGGTGGGAGTGGGCGATATGACCGCCAAACAGGTCCTGTTCCCGCTCGCCCCGGTCTACAAGCGCAAGGGGATCGAATTCATCCAGGCCCGTGCGGTGGCGGTGCGTCCCAATGGTGACGCCGAGGACTCCCGCCCGGCCGTCGACGTCATCATGACTTCGCAGGGCTCGGCAGGTATCGAGCACCGACTGCGCTACGACTACCTGATCAACGCGACCGGGCCGAAGCTGCGGTTCGATGCGACCGAGGGCCTGGGGCCCGATGCGGGGCACTCGATGTCGGTGTGCACGGCATCACATGCCACCGAGGCAGCTGAAGAACTCGCTGCATCGATCAACCGGATGAAGGCCGGGCAACACCAGACCCTGGTGGTCGGCATGGGGCACGGGACGTGCACCTGCGAGGGGGCCGCATTCGAGTACGCCTTCAACGTCGAACACGAACTGAAGAAGGCCGGGGTGCGCGACAGGGCGCAACTGATCTACCTGACCAACGAGGCCGAACTCGGCGATTTCGGGGTCGACGGCATGGTCTTCCGGCAACGCGGCTACGAGCAGAGTTCGCGGATGTGGACCGAATCGCTGTTCACCGAACGGGGCGTCCACTCGATCAAGGGCGCCCATGTGGCAAGGGTTGAACCGAACCTCATCCACTACGAGACCCTCGACGGCAATACCCACACCCAGCCCTTCGACTTCGCCATGCTGCTCCCGCCATTCGGTGGCGTCGGGCTGCAGGCCTACGACCGCGACGGCTCCGACATCACCGGCGAACTCTTCGCGCCCAGCGGGTTCATGAAGGTGGACGCCGATTACACCGCCAAGCCCTATGAGGATTGGCGGGCCGCCGACTGGCCGTCCACCTACCAGGTGCCCGGCTACGACAACATCTGGGCGGTCGGGATCGCCTTCGCGCCACCACACGCAATCTCGAAACCGCGCAAGAGCCCCAACGGCACTGTGATCGCACCGGCACCGCCGCGCACCGGAATGCCCTCGGGGATGATGGGCAAGGCGGTCGCGCTGACGATTGCTGACCGGGTGAAGAACCGGTCGGCCAAGCCCCACGAGGCATCGATGGCCAAGATCGGGGCGGCCTGCATCGCCTCGGCCGGCACCGGGCTGACGCAGGGTTCGGCGGCCGCAATG
>JBMNPP010000210.1:0-4358 GCA_050943675.1 Brooklawnia sp. | reverse complement strand
CGCCACGGGCCACATTTTGATTGCCTAGTCGCGTTCAGCCGAACGGTTGTTGGTTAGCGGGCTGCCGAACCCTCGACGTAGTCATCGTCGGAATCCTTCAGCCAGCTGAACATCTGGCGCAGTTCCTTGCCGACCGGTTCGATCTGGTGGGCTGCCTCGGCTTCGCGCAACTTCTTGAACTCGACCGCACCAGCGTCCTGGTCGTCGATGAACCGCTTGGCGAAGGCGCCGGACTGGATGTCGGCCAGGATCTCCTTCAGGTTCTGCTTGACGTGGTCGTCGATGACCCGTGGGCCCGAGACATAGTCGCCGTATTCGGCGGTGTCCGAGATCGACCAGCGCTGCTTGGTGATGCCACCCTCGACCATCAGGTCGACGATCAACTTCAGTTCGTGCAGGCACTCGAAGTAGGCAACCTCAGGCTGGTAACCGGCCTCGACCAGGGTATCGAACCCGGCCTGCACCAGGTGCGACATGCCACCGCACAGCACGGCCTGCTCACCGAACAGGTCGGTCTCGGTCTCTTCGGTGAAGGTGGTCTTGATACCACCAGCCCGCAGGCCACCGATCGCCTTTGCGTAGCTGAGCGCCAGCGGCCAGGCCTGGCCCGAGGCGTCCTTCTCGACCGCGATAACCACCGGGACGCCGCGACCGTCAGCGTACTCGCGACGCACGATGTGGCCGGGGCCCTTGGGTGCGACCATGCACACATCCACACCCTCGGGAGCGGTGATGTAGCCGAAGCGGATGTTGAAGCCGTGGGCGAAGAAGATGGCGTCGCCGGGGTTCAGGTTGGGCTCGATATCGGCTGCGTACACGTGGCGCTGTACCTGGTCGGGAACCAGGATCATGATGACGTCGGCCTCTTTGGCCGCCTCGGCGGGAGTAACCACCCGCAGGCCCTGGGCTTCTGCTTTGGCGCGCGATTTGCTGCCCTCGGCCAGGCCGACGCGGACGTCGATACCGGAGTCACGCAGGTTCAGCGCATGGGCGTGGCCCTGCGATCCGTATCCGATGATTGCGACGCTGCGATCCTGCAGTACGCCAAGATTTGCGTCGTCATCGTAGAACATCTCTGCCATTGGGTATTGCTCCTTTTGTTCTTCGGCTTCAGTTTGCTGCCCGCTGGGCAGAACGGTTCTTCTCGTTGATGGATTTCTGGCCGCGACCAAGCGCGACCTGCCCCGACTTGACCAGCTCGATGATCCCATAGGGCTCCAGCATGGTCACCAGCGCGGTCAGCTTCTCACTGCTGCCAGTGGCCTCGATGGTCACCGATTCGTGGCCGACATCAACGGCCTTGCCACGGAACAGGCCGACCACATCGATCACCTGGCTGCGGTTGCTGGTGTCGCAGCGCACCTTGACCAGGATGAGTTCGCGTTGCACCGAACTGGGCGCCAACTCGATCACCTTGAAGACCTCGACCAGTTTGTTCAACTGCTTGACCAGCTGCTCCAGGACGCGGGCGTCATCAACATTGGTAACCAGGGTGATGCGCGAGACATCTTCCTTCTCGGTCGGGCCAACCGCCAACGACTCGATGTTGAACCCCCGGCGGCTGAACAGGCTCGAGATGCGGGCCAGGACGCCAGGCTTGTTGTCAACCAGAACGCTCAGGGTATGCGTGCTCACAGCTTCATCTCCTCCCACGCCGGCGCCATGTCGCGGGCGATCTTGATTTCGTCATTGCTGGTTCCGGCCGCCACCATCGGCCAGACCATCGCGTCCTTGTGGCAAACGAACTCGACCACGACAGGGCGGTCATTGATCGCCATGGCCTGGTTGATGACGTCGTCGACCTCGTCCACGGTGGTGGCCCGCAGGCCTGCGCAACCCATCGCCTCGGCCAGCTTCGGGAAGTCCGGCACCAGGTTGGAGTACAGGTCGGTGTTGGAGTAGCGCTGGTCATAGAACAGGGTCTGCCACTGGCGGACCATGCCCAGCGCGTTGTTGTTGATGATCGCGATCTTGATCGGGATGTTGTTCAGCGCGCAGGTGACCAGTTCCTGGCTGGTCATCTGGAAGCTGCCGTCACCGTCGATCCCCCACACCACGGCGTCCGGCGCGCCCACCTTGGCACCCATCGCGGCCGGGACGCAGTAGCCCATCGTCCCGGCACCACCTGAGGTCAGCCACTTGGCCGGCTTCTGGAAGGGCAGGAAGTGCGCAGCCCACATCTGGTGCTGGCCGACACCGGTGGTGAAGATCGCGTCGGGCCCGGCGATCTCACCCAGCCGCTGCAGGACCCGCTGCGGGATCAGCTTGTCGTCATCGGAATCGGTCCAGCCAGTCGGGTAGCGCTCCTTGAGGCCACCCAGGTAATCGCTCCAGGTCGGCCAGTCGGGCACCTGCTCGTGGCGCAGCGCCTCGATCAGGCCACCGAGGAAGGCCTTGGCGTCACCAACGACCGGCACGTCGACCACGCGGTTCTTGCCGATCTCGGCAGGGTCGACATCTGCGTGGATGACCTTGGCGCCAGGTGCGAACGTCTCCAGCTGGCCGGTCACCCGGTCGTCGAAGCGGGTACCGACGGCGATCAGCAGGTCGGATTTTTGCAGGGCGCCGACTGCAGACACTGCGCCGTGCATGCCGGGCATACCCATGTGCAGGCGATGGTCGTCGGGGAAGGCTCCTCGCGCCATCAGGGTGGTGACCACCGGGATCTCGGTGAGCTCGACCAGGTCGGCCAGCTCCTGCCAGGCGCGGGCCTTGATGACACCGCCCCCGATGTAGAGCACCGGGCGCTCGGAGGCGCAGATCAGCTTGGCAGCGGCCTTGACCTGGCGCGAATTGGGCTGGCTGGTGGGCTTGTAGCCCGGCATGACCAGTTCGTCGTCGTAGTCGAAGGGCGCGCTATTGACCAGGGCGTCCTTGGCGATATCGACCAGCACCGGGCCGGGGCGGCCAGTGGAGGCGATATGGAAGGCGGCCTTGATCGCCTCCGGGATGTCCTCGGTGCGCTTGACCAGGAAATTGTGTTTGGTGATCGGCATCGTGATGCCGCGGATGTCGGCTTCCTGGAAGGCATCGGTGCCGATGAAGGTCGAGTTCACCTGACCGGTGATGGCCACGATCGGAACGGAATCGAGGAAGGCGTCGGCCAGCGGGGTCACCAGGTTGGTGGCACCGGGGCCGGAGGTGGCGATGCAGACGCCGACGCGTCCAGTCGCCATCGCGTAACCTTCGGCGGCGTGACCGGCACCCTGCTCGTGTCGCACCAGGATGTGCCTGATCGACGAGTCGAACAAGGGATCGTAGGCAGGAAGAATGGCTCCGCCTGGAATGCCGAAGGCGACTTCTACCCCACACCGCTCCAGCGAGGCGACCAACGCCTGGGCGCCGGTCATGACGGGCAGATCTGTTCTCTGCTTGACCATCGGGCGGATCCTTTCTGTTTGTGTGAGTGGCAGGTTCTCCGGCAATAAAAAACCCCCGGTGCCTTGGTGGCACGCGAGGGAGCGCTTCGTCTGGTACGGCGACGAAGCGCTAGATGATTACGAGAACCTGGTGGCTGAACACGGGGCAATCATGACACGCATCCAAACCGCTGGCAAAGACAATCTCGCATTTCGGGACGATATGTCCGGCTCAGTCGAGCCGGACAACGAAACCCGCCTCGGCCAGTGCCTGCTTCACCTGCTGCACGGTAAGGGTGCCGAAGTGGAAGACACTGGCCGCCAGCACCGCATCGGCCCCGGCCCTGGCCGCCTCGACGAAGTGCTGCGCGGTACCCGCCCCGCCAGAGGCGATCAGCGGCACCTCGGCCACCTGGCGCATCGCACTCAGCATCTCGACATCGAAGCCGTCGGTGGTGCCGTCGGCGTCCATCGAGTTGAGCAGGATCTCACCGACCCCACGCTCGGCGCCCTCACGGGCCCAGGCGATGGCGTCCAGCCCGGCAGAACGGGTGCCGCCGTGGGTGGTGACCCCATAACCGGACGGCATGCCCGGCTCGCGGCGGGCGTCCACGCTCAGCACCAGCACCTGGTTGCCGAACCGCTCGGCGATCTGGTTGATCACCTGGGGATCCTCGATCGCGGCAGTATTGATGCTCACCTTGTCGGCGCCGAACCTGAGCAGGGTGTCGACGTCATCGACGGTGCGCACGCCACCGCCGACCGTCAGCGGGATGAAGACCGTCTCGGCACAGCGGCGGACCACTTCCCGGGTGGTTTCGCGGCCCTGCCGGGAGGCCGAGATGTCAAGGAAGGTGACCTCGTCGGCGCCCTGGTCGTTGTATCGGGCAGCCAACTCGACCGGGTCACCGGCATCGCGCAGGTTGGCAAAGTTGACGCCCTTGACCACGCGGCCGTCAGTGACGTCCAGGCAGGGAATTACTCGAATGGCCACACTCA
>JBMNPP010000209.1:0-4412 GCA_050943675.1 Brooklawnia sp. | reverse complement strand
CGGTAGTCAGGTCAACCACGCCCGCAGCGAGCGCCTGGGCCAGGTCACGACAGGCGCCCCGGTCAGCCAGCACATGGTTCATCGTCGGGTGCCCCAGCCGCAATTGGCTGGCCAGCGTCCAGGGGCCGGTCAGGGCAACCTTCACCGTGCCCTCGAAGCCCTGGGTCAGTTCCTCGAAATCATCCAGGTCATTGCTCCACCAGCGTGCTGCGCGCCGCTGGGCACTATCGGGCCTGCCGGCCAGCCGCCAGCCGTCCCTGGTCAGGTTGCAGGCCTGCTCCAGCAGTCCGGCCGTCCGGCCCACCATCGATGAGCACTCGTCGCGCTCGGGCACCTCCGGCCAGGCCAACAGGTCATTGCCCAGGTCGACCACCATCCGGGTTGCCTCCCGGAAATCCTTGCCCGGCATCGAGCCAATACCCGTGGTCTTCATGCGACGCCCTTGCCGGCGCTGCGTCCGGTGCCCCGGATCACGGTGCTACCGATCACCCGATCGTCGTCGTAGAGCACTGCATACTGACCGGGCGCCACTCCCCGATGGCCTTCGGCAAGGCTGATCAGCACGGCGTCCGTGGATGCCTCCATTCGGGCGGGCAGGGCCGCCCCATGCGCCCGCAACTGCACCAGCCCGGTCCATGACCCCAACCTCGGCGCCCCGGTCCAGGTGGGAGCCATGCCACTCACCAGATCGACGGTGAGTTCCTCGGCCGGACCGACAGTGACATCACCGCTGGCAGCATCGATCCCCACCACATAGCGGGGCCGGCCGTCGGGGGCCGGCACACCCAGGTTCAGGCCCTTGCGCTGCCCGATGGTGTAGCGGTGGGTGCCCTGGTGAGTGCCCAACTGGCTGCCGTCGCTGCCGATGATCCGGCCGGGTGTGCTGCCCAGCCGATCACTGAGGAAACCGCCGGTATCCCCGGCGCTGACGAAGCACAGATCCAGCGAATCCGGTTTGTCGGCGACGGACAAACCCAGGTCCGCCGCTTCGGCACGCACCTGCGGTTTGTGCGAGTCCCCCAGGGGAAACAGACTGTGCCGCAATTGGTGCTGGTTCAACACACCGAGCACATATGACTGGTCTTTTGCATGGTCGCTGGCGCGGCGCAGTTCCACACCATCCGGCCCGTCGGTGAGCCGCGCATAGTGGCCGGTGGCCACAGCCTCGTAGCCGAGTTCCAGACCCCGGTCCAGCAGCGCGGCGAACTTGATGCGCTGGTTGCAGCGCAGGCAGGGATTGGGAGTCCTGCCAGCGGCATACTCGTCCAGGAAATAGGTGACCACATCATCGGCGAACCGATCGGAGAAATCCCACACCAGGCACTCGATGCCCAACCTCTGGGCCACCCGGTGGGCATCGGCGACATCGGTCGGTGATGAGCAACCCCCGGTTCCGCTCATCTGCACCAGTGGGCTGTTGCGCAGTGCCAGGTGCACCCCAGTCACCTGGTGGCCGGCGGCCAGCAGACGCGCGGCCACAACCGATGAGTCCACACCACCAGACATGGCAGCCAGCACCCGCATCAGCATCTCCTTCGTTCGGCACCCGATTCTAGATGGTCCGCCAGCATCCTGGTAAAGGCTTACCTGACGGTCTGGAAGTGCCCGCGACGGCCGTGTATTCTGCCGGAAACATGCGCAAAACGAGCAACCCGGCGTGTGGATTAACGTCCGGGTCGGAACACAAGGCATGATCAGCATACGCTGGTGGATCCTGGGAGATCCGCCACGAGCAAGAGACCTTTTGACTGCCGACCGGCACAGCCGGAAGCCAGAGTTGGTCGCCGGGTTGTTGGCCAGTGAGGAGCACACATGCCGCACAACGTGGTGAGTCAGTTGACCACCAGCAGGCGTGGGGCCCACTTGACCGATGGCGGTTGCCGGTTCAGCCTTTGGGCCCCCCGTGCCCGCAAGGTGGAGCTCTCGCTGGTGGACAACCAGCTGCACCAGCGCAATATCGAGATGGACCTCGCCCCTGACGGTGGCTGGGAAGTATTCGTCCCCGACGTCCAGGCGGGTCAGCGCTATGGCTTCCGGGTACATGGCGACTGGAATCCCGACCGCGGTTTACGAGCGAACCCGGCCAAACTCCTGGTCGACCCCTATGCGCGCGCCATCACCGGCGGTGTGGACAACTCCGGACCTGTCCACGACCACACGGACGTATCGGACTATCATCCCGACACTCGCGATTCGCTGGGCTCGGTGCCCCTGTCAGTAGTGGTGGCAGACGGTCCCCCGCCGATGCCGATTCGCCAGCGGCGTCCAATGAGCCAGTCGGTGATCTACGAACTGCACGTCAAGGGTTTCACCCGCCTGCACCCACAAGTGCCCGAGCACCTGCGGGGCACCTATGCCGGCCTGGCCTATCCGGCGGTCATCGACTACCTGGTCGACCTGGGTGTCACAGCCGTCGACCTGCTCCCGGTGCACCAATTCATCAGCGAGCCGATGATCCACCGGCGCGGCCTGTCCAACTACTGGGGCTACAACACGCTCGGCTTCTTCGCGCCGCACGCGGCCTATTGCTCGGTGGGGACGCTCGGGGAGCAGGTTGCAGAGTTCAAGCAGATGGTGACTGCGCTGCATGCCGCCGGTATCGAGGTGATCCTGGATGTGGTCTACAACCACACCTGCGAGGGTTCGCACGAGGGACCGACGCTCAGCCTGCGGGGTGTCGACCACCGTGGCTACTACCGGCTCACCCCCGATCTGCGCAATGACTATGACGTGACCGGCTGCGGGAACTCGGTCGACACCGCACACGATGACGTGCTCCAGCTCGTCCTGGATTCAATGCGCTACTGGGTCACCGAGATGGGCGTGGATGGTTTCCGCTTCGACCTGGCGACCACGCTGATCAGGGATGTCCACCACCATGTCGACCAGGACCACGCCTTCAAGCAGGCGATTGCAGCCGACCCGGCCTTCGAAGGCATCAAGATGATTGCCGAGCCCTGGGATATGGGCCCGTTCGGTTACCAGGTTGGCCGCTTCGGCCGGGGCTGGAGCGAGTGGAACGACCGCTACCGCGGCTTCATGCGCGACTACTGGCGTGGTGTGGGCGGAGTCCAGGAACTTGCCACCAGGCTCTCCGGTTCGGCCGACCTGTTCGACCATGACGACCGGCCGCCGTCGGCCTCCATCAACTTCATCACCGCCCACGACGGCTTCACCATGCGCGACCTGGTCAGCTACAACCACAAGCACAACCAGGCCAACGGCGAGCACAACCGGGACGGCTCGGACGACAACCGGTCCTGGAACTGTGGTGTCGAGGGTGAGACCAGCGACCCCGAGATCAATGCGCTGCGGCACCGCCAGATACGCAACATGATGGCCACCCTGCTGCTCAGCCGCGGCGTCCCGATGATCACCGCCGGTGACGAGATGGGTCGCACCCAGCGCGGCAACAACAACGCCTACTGCCAGGACAATCCGGTGAGCTGGGTGCACTGGGACCAGGCCGAGCAATGGAGCGACGTTCGTGAGCTGGTGCGCAGGCTGACCCGGTTGCGTGCATCGTCCCGGTTGCTGCACTACGACGACTACCTGTACCACAACGAGGTGTTCGATGCCCGCGGCCGCTCACTCAAGCGCTACAACCTGGCCTGGATGAATGGCTATTCCGGTGAGATGGGCAATATGGACTGGCCGCATAATTCTCGTCGCCTGCTCGGGATGTACCTGTCCAGCCGCGAGGAGGCGCTGCTGATCTGGTTCCACGCCGGCGCTGAGCCCATCTCGGTGACCATGCCTCCCATCCCCTGGGGCTGGAGTTACGACCTGATCGCGCACACTGGCGAAGATGGCGAGTTGAGGACCAGGCAGCTGGCGCCCGGTGAGTCGATGATCCTGCCACCACGCACCGTCGCGGTCATGGATGTAGAGGTGCCTGCCGACGCAGACCGCCTGCGTCCACGGACTGGCACCGGCACAGGCCGCGCCTCGACCCCCTGACTGCTCCGCCCGGGTGGACCCAGCCGGTGGGCCCGCCCGGACAGGTCGTCAGTTGCTGGCAAGGGTGGCCAGGCCCAACTCGGCAGGGTTGGTCAGCAGCAGGTGCTGTGGCACCACCCGAACGGTGTACCCAACCACTCCCGGGCGGTCGCTGACCTCTTCAAGCTTGAACGTCGCACCGCGGCCTGCCTGATCGACCAGTTCGAAGCGGCTGATGCGGATGTCGTACAGGTTGTCGGCCGCGTCCACCTGACCAGCGAACAGTTCGACCACTACGTCGGTGGCATCCAGGCCGTTCAGGTTCACGTGCGCCCAGAACGTGTTGCTGGTGCCCACCTCGATGGTGTCGGGCAACTGGGCCTCGATGCTGGCGACCTGCACGCCGGACCATGCTGCACGCACCCTGGCCTTCCAGGCGGCCAGATCGGTGGCAGCAGCATTATCTGCCAACC
>JBMNPP010000208.1:0-4480 GCA_050943675.1 Brooklawnia sp. | reverse complement strand
CATCACCGGTAGTGCCGGCAAGACCAGCACCAAGGACCTGCTCGCCCAGCTGCTCGCCGCGCACGGGGCGACCATGGCACCGGTCGGCTCATACAACAACGAGTTGGGCACCCCGTTGACGGTCTGCCAGGTCGACGACCAGACCCGCTACCTGGTCAGCGAGATGGGTTCGCGTGCCAAGGGCGACATCGCCCACCTGTGCTCGATCGTGCAGCCCGATGCGTCCATCGTGGTCAATGTCGGTTCGGCGCACCTGGGTGAGTTCGGCAGCCAGCAGGCCATCGCCGCAGCCAAGGGTGAGATCATCCAGGCCCTGCAGCCCGACGGTTGGGCAGTACTCAATGCCGATGACCGGCTCGTGGACGCCATGGCAGCCGACACCGACGCCCGGATCGCCCGCTTCACAGTTGGCCCCCGTCCGATCAGTGCTGATCTGGTCGTGCGGGCCGAAGACCTGGTGCCCGACGAACTCGACCGCTTCGCCTTCAACCTGACAGCCAGCAGGGGGACTGACCAGCAGCAGGCACGCATCCAGCTGGGGCTGCTGGGCCGCCACCAGGTGACCAATGCCGCAGCGGCGGCCACCGCCGCCCTGGCCGTGGGCCTCCGGTTCGACCTGGTCGCCCAGGTGCTCAACCAGGCCACGGTGCGTTCGCCCTGGCGGATGGAATTGCATGAGCTGCCCAGCGGTGCCGCGCTGATCAACGACGCCTACAACGCCAACCCCGATTCGATGGCGGCCGCACTGCGCACCCTGGCCGCGATCGGGGACCGGCGCCGCGCCAGCCAACCCCGGGCCCGCATCACCGCGGTGCTGGGGGACATGCTCGAACTCGGCCCACAATCACCCGAGTTGCACCGCCAGGTCGGCGAACTGGCCGCCAACCTCGACATCGACGAGGTCATTGCGATCGGCCAGTACGCAGCCGATCTGGCAGCAGGTGCCGTCCAGGCCGGTGGTCAGGGACGCGCCGCCAGCGCCGAATCGGTTGCCGAATCACTAGAGTTGGCCTCCGGAGACGTCGTGCTGGTCAAGGCGAGCCGGGGTCTGCGCCTCGAACGTGTCGCTGACGCACTGGTCGGCGGGGAGGTAGACAAGTGAAGCTAATCATCGCTGCCGGCGTGGTGGCATTGCTGTTCACCCTGGTCGGCACCCGGGTATTCATCGGTTTCCTCGCCAAACGGGGCTACGGCCAATACGTGCGCGACGACGGTCCCAAGACCCACGGTTCAAAGCGTGGCACCCCCACCATGGGTGGCGCAGTAATCATCACGGCGGTGGTGGTCGCCTACCTCTTCGCGCACCTGATCAACTTGGAGCGGCCGTCGGTTTCGGGGCTGCTGCTGCTCGGTCTGCTGGTCGCCTGCGGGGCGCTCGGGTTCGTCGACGACTGGACCAAGATCGCCAAGAAGCGATCGCTCGGGCTCACCAGCCGTGGCAAGATCGCCGGGCAGGTGCTGATCGGGCTTGCCTTCGGTGTGGCTGCCCTGTCCTTCCCCAATGCCTATGACGAGACACCGGCCAGCGTGGCGATCTCGTTCACCCGTGATATCGACTGGCTGCGGCTGCCGCTGGTGGCCGCGGTCATCTGGATGACCCTGCTCATCATCGCCTCCTCGAATGCGGTCAACCTCACCGATGGTGTCGACGGGCTGGCCACCGGGGCACTGACGATGGTCTTCGGCGCCTACACCCTGATTTCGATCTGGCAGCGCAACCAGTGGTGCCGACCGGGTTCGACGGCCAGCCCGATGTGTTACCACGTCCGTGATCCATGGGACCTGGCGGTCGTCGCGGCTGCCCTGGCGGCCGGCTGTTTCGGTTTCCTGTGGTGGAACGCCAAACCGGCCAAGATCTTCATGGGTGATACCGGTTCACTGGCGCTGGGCGGGGCAGTGGGTGGCCTGGCCATCATGACCCGCACCGAACTGCTGCTGGTGGTGCTGGGCTTCCTGTTCGTCATCGAGGCCATGTCGGTGATGATCCAGGTCGGCTACTTCAAGATCACCAAGGGCAAACGGGTCTTCAAGATGGCCCCACTGCACCACCACTTCGAGTTGATGGGTTGGGAAGAGGTGACTGTGGTCATCAGGTTCTGGATCATCTGCGGCACCTCGGTCGTGGCCGGGCTCGCCCTGTTCTACGCACAGTGGGTGCTGGGGCAGTGAGGCTCGACTGGCTGGCCACCGCCGACCGCCTCTCCCCCTGGCAGCAGGCCACGGTGGTGGTGGCCGGGCTGGGTGTCTCGGGGTTCGCTGCGGCTGACGCACTGGTCGAGCTGGGCGCCCAGGTGGTCGTCCTGGACGATGCGCAGACCGATGCCAACGCCCAGAAGGCCAAACTGCTGGAGTTCCTCGGCGCCACGGTGCGCCTGGGTGCCGGCGCCTCGGCGCAACTGCCCAGCGATGTCGACCTGGTGATCGCGTCACCGGGCTGGCGGCCGGACTACCCGCTACTCGCCCAGGCCGCTGCCCGCGGCGTCCCGATCTGGGGTGATGTCGAGTTGGCCTGGCGTCTCATGCACCCCGACCGGATCGTGCCCTGGCTGGGTATCACCGGCACCAACGGCAAGACCACCACGACCCAGATGCTCGATTCGATGCTGCGGGCGGCGGGCTTGAATTCGGCTGCCGTCGGCAATGTCGGGCGGCCAATCATCGAGGCGATCAACGACGAGATCGCCTATGACGTCTTCGTCGTCGAATTGTCCAGCTTCCAGTTGCACTGGGCGCATTCACTGGAACTGCACTCTGCGGTGGTGCTCAACCTG
This sequence comes from Brooklawnia sp., assembly GCA_050943675.1. Classification (GTDB taxonomy): domain Bacteria; phylum Actinomycetota; class Actinomycetes; order Propionibacteriales; family Propionibacteriaceae; genus Brooklawnia. Next base: position 1,709 of record JBMNPP010000208.1, on the reverse strand, counting down.
CACCCGGACCACCTGGAGTGGTACGGGCCCTGGCACACCGACGCCGATGCCGCACTGGCTGCCTATTATGCCGACAAGGCCCGCATCTACCAGCATGTGCGGCACTCATGTGTCTACAACGTCGCCGAGCCGGCCACCGAAGAGATGGTCGCCCAGGCCGAGGTGATCGAGGGGGCCCGGGCCATCGGATTCACCCTGGGTATCCCGGCGATCAGCATGCTGGGCGTGGTTGACGACCTGCTGGTCGACCGAGCCTTCGTGCCGCAGCGGCGTGACTCGGCCCTGCCGCTGGCCCAGGTGTCAGATGTGCAACCGGCTGCCCCGCATAATGTCGCCAACGCACTGGCGGCGGCCGCGCTGGCCCGCAGCCTTGGGGTGCCCGCATCCGCGATCGCCCAGGGACTGCGCAACCTCACCCTTGGGGGCCACCGGATCAGCACGGTCGCCGTGCAGGACGGCATCACCTGGGTGGACGACTCGAAGGCAACCAACCCGCACGCAGCCAATTCCTCCCTGCAGGCATTCGACCCGGTGGTCTGGATCGCCGGCGGGCAGGCCAAGGGCACCAGTTTCGACGAATTGGTGCAGGCCCACGCTGATCGGCTACGAGCCGCGGTGCTGCTCGGTGTCGATCGGCAGGTGATCGCCGAAGCCATGGCGCGACACGCGCCCAATGTCCCGGTGGTGGTGATCGACTCAGCCGAGACTGGAGCAATGGCGCAGGCCGTCGAGGCAGCCGCCGCCCATGTCCGGCCCGGCGACACCGTCCTGTTGGCACCGGGTTGTGCCAGCAGGGACATGTGGTCGGGCTATGAGGCCCGGGGCGACGATTTCGCCGCTGCGGTGGCCGCACGGCTGCAACAGGAGGGGTGAGGATGACCACACTAATCGATTCCCGCCGCAGCCCCGGTGGTGCCCGCAGGCAGCGTCCACTAGAGGGAGGCCTGGCCCGGCTGGGCACCCGCAATGACTCCGCGCTGGCCCGGGTGCTGGCCCACCCGCTCAGCGACTACTACCTGGTGATGGCCTCCGCGGCCCTGCTGGTGGGGCTGGGTGTCCTGATGGTGCTGTCGGCATCCTCGGTCTGGTCATCGGTGATGCACGAGGGCGACGCCTACTACTACCTGGTGCGCCAGATGGTCTTCCTGTCGGTGGGCCTGCCCACTGCCTGGTGGCTGAGCCGGCGGCACGCCTCGGTGCTGCAGGTGTTCGGCTGGCTGGGCATGATCGGCAGCATCGTGCTGCTGGCCCTGGTCTTCACGCCGCTGGGTGTGGAGGAATTCGGCAACCGCGCCTGGCTGCGCATCGGCGCACTGGGCACGATCCAGCCCTCCGAATTCGCCAAGGCCTCGCTGATCCTGTGGTCGGCAGCAGTGCTGGCCAACCGCACCAAGACCTTGAACAACCCCAAGCGCCTGCTGTTTCCCTTCCTGCTCGGATTCGGTGTCATCCTCGGTCTGGTGCTGATGCAAAAGGACGTCGGCACTGCACTGGTGATCGCCCTGATCATGTTCGCGATGCTCTGGTTCGTCGGGGCACCGGTACGGATCCTGCTCGGACTGGGCAGTGTCGGGCTGGTCGGAGTGGGAGCCCTGGTCGTCACCGACCCCGAGCGGATGAGCCGCATCTTCAGCTTCCTGGGGCATTCCGAGTCGGTCAGCGACCAGCCGATGAATGCCATCTACGCGCTGGCCTCTGGAGGCTGGTGG
>JBMNPP010000207.1:0-4480 GCA_050943675.1 Brooklawnia sp. | reverse complement strand
CGTCTGGGTGGTCAGGAGTTCCTCGACCTTCCGGTGCGAGTGCCCGGGCTGTTTCAGCCTGGTATGGCGGACGACCTGCTGGCAGGCTGCCTCCAGCGATGCCCGCAGGATGCCCGGCACCACCCGGCGCAGCACGTCATCGGCCACTGCCTCGTCCAGCAACAGGGAGTAGGCGTCCTTCCACTGGCGGACCACCGGATTTTCCACCACCCTGACGTCGACCACGGAGTTCTCTGCCCGGACCACCTCGAGGATCGTGGCGTCCAGGCGCAGCCGACGCAGGGACTGGGGTAGCCGGTCGTCGTGGGTGAACACGATCACCTGCCGGGTATCGGCGGCCTGGTGCAGCACCCGCGCCAGGCCGTCCACCTTGCTCGGGTCCATCGCCTGGACCGGGTCGTCGATGACCAGGAACCTGAACGGGCTCTCCGGCAGGGTCGCCCGGGGCAGGAAGATGCTCAGTGACAACGCATTCAGTTCGCCCTGGCTCATCACCGCCAGCGCAGAACTGTCGCTGCCATCAATCCGCACATCCAGGTCGACCCTGCGGCTGGTGTTGACACCCATCAGCTTCATCCCGGCCAGCTCGACATGGCTCTCTTGCCGCAGCTGGTCCCAGGTCGCGCTGGCCTTGGACGCCAGCGGTGCAAGCCGTGCACTGCGGATCTCGTCCCCAGTCCCCCGAAGCCAATCCCTGGCGGTCTTGAGTTGCCTGAGCAGTCCTGCCCGCTGCTCGACCTCCTCTGCCTGAATCAGCCAGTTCGCCAACCGCAGGGCGAACGGACGCCACTGGCCCTCACGCTCGGCAAGTTCGGCGCGGGCCTCCTGATTTACCTGACGTGTCAGGGACTCCAGCGAACTCCCCCACACCTCAATGTGTTCAGGCCATTGGGACGACTCGTCCGGCAGCGCCGTGAATGCCTGCCACGCGTCGCGGAGTTGGCTGCCAGCTTGCGTCAGGTCGCCAATGAGGCTCGCTGGAACCGGCACGGCCAGGCCACGCACTGCCCTCTCGGCAGCGTCGCGCTCCTGGTTTGCCTGTGCCCGCTCGCCAGAGGCCTCCCTGATTTGTTCGACCTTGCTGCGGGCCATGGCCGCCCACCCGGCATCGAGTGGTTCGCCACCACAAACCGGACACGGCTTCCCTTCATGCTGGGCATGCCATCGCAGGGCGCCCTCGAGCAAACCGGCCACCTCGGTATCCGGGTCGCTGCCCAGGCTCGCGACGCGTCCTAGCGCCTCACGCAACCGCGTTGCAGCCACCTGCAGGACACTGCTCTCCGGCGGCTCCAGGCTCGCCAGATCAGCGAGCCGACGCAACTCGGTGTCCGCGGTCGCATCGGACGTGGTCGCGAGCCTGCCAATGGTCTCCAGATCCTTCTTCCGGGCGCGCAACAGCTTTGCTGCCTGCTCGGCCCGTGGATCGTCCATCTGTGCCAGGTCGTCGGCGATGGCCGAGGCCTCGTCCTTGACCGCCTTCGACTTCGCGGATTCGGCACTGTATGCCTTCCTGAGACGTTCAAGAGCCTCGGTCACCTCGTGCAGGCCGAGGATGGATGACAGGGCATCGAACAGGACCAGCGGTCTTGAGGTCAGCACCTCGCCCAGTTCGTTGTGCGACAGAATCGGCCGGTAGGTGGTCAGGGGCTCCTGCCAGCCCAACTCCTCGATCGGCGCAGCAGGCAGGCCCGGTCTACGCAGTTCACAGTGCCCCTGGTCAACCTTGTCGGCATCGGCTGGCCAACTACGGTGGACTCGCGCCTGTGGGTTCTGGCTGTCGGCGATGATCAGACCGACACTCACTTCGCAGGGGTCGGGCCGGTGCAGATTGCGCCAGCCATCGGTCCAGGGTTGTGCGCGTCCGCTCCACCGGCGATTGGTGCCGGTCAGTGCGATCTCCAGGGCCTCTGCCAGCGTCGACTTGCCCGAACCATTGCGGCCAGTGATCACTGTCAGCCCCGGTCCTGGGTTCAGCTCCAGGTCAACCCTGTTGCCGATACCCCGAAAGCCCTCAACACTGATGCCGGTCAGGTACGCGCCTGCCGGTTCGGCCGGCTCATTCGTCTTGTCGGGCCGCTCATAATGCTGGCCCGCACCGCCCAGGGCCCGATCAAACTCGGCATCCCCTTCAACAGCGGCAAGCACGAGGTCTGCTACCTCGTCATCAAGGCCGGCCTCGGTCAATCGGTCGAAGATGACCTCAATCAGATTCTGGCTGCGCGCCTGTTTGTCGTCCACATCTCTCCCGAACTCAACGAGCCTCGACCACTGCCCGCGCCAAGTCGTCCACCGCCGATGGTGGGATGCCGCGGGATCACTGTCGAGCACCGCATCCTTGCGATTCCTGCAGACTACCGGGCAGCACTGACAGGCTGTCCCGGGCAAGACGGACGGGCCCACCTGGTCAGTCAGGCGGGCCCGTCCGGTCGTCGGTTCAGTGAACCGGAAACACTATCACTCGGTCTCCGGCTTCGCGGTCGGATACTTGCTGAGGTACGCATTTTCGATGATCTCGACGACCTGCTTGTAGGTCACCGATCCGGTGTTGATCACGAGGTCGTAGTACTCATCAGCGTTCGGGTCCCACCGGTACAGTCGCCGCGACAGCTCTGCCCGGACACGGTCCTCGGTCTCGATCTGCTCTGCAGCCTCGGAGGGGCTCAGGCCGGCCTTGTCCACGACCCGTTCGATCCGCTTGCCGATCGGGGCGGTGAGCCGCACATGGAAGGCACCGACTGCCTTGCTCAGCACGAAGGCACCGTTACGACCGAGGATGACGCCGCCGTCGGCGACGGCATCCAGCACCTCACGGGTGTTCTGGACAGCCAGCGCGTGGTCTTCAGAGACATCACTGCCCTGCGCCATCGAGGCATCTGTGGTGCCGGTGTAGGACACCGTGCCGAGCCAGCGCGAGAACGAGTTGCCCGACAGCAGCATGTCGGCATCTCCCTTGGCCAACTGTTCCGAACTGAACCGCTGCTGGACGAAGGGCACGCCGAAGCGTTCAGCAAGTCTGGGTCCGATCTCGGTGGCGCCAGCGCCGTCCAGTTCGAACAGGGTGATCACTGGCAGGGTGCCGCGCTCGGGAGAACGCAGCAGCGTGGTGCGGCCGTCGCCCACCGGCTCGACCTTGATGGCCTCGGCATCCACGCCAAGGCTGTCGCTGATCTCGCCCTGGATCCGGCGCTCGTTCAGTTCGTCCACGATCTTCCTGTGCTGGTCCATCGTCAGCGGGTAGCGCCACATGACGACAACCGCCAGGACCGCCAGTACCGCAGGCACCAGCCCCGTGGCCAGCCGGATACCCTGCAGGGCCTGAGCGCTCTGCTCGGGTGCCTGTGCGACGTAACCGAAGGCACCGATCACTGCCGCGCCCATCCAGCCGCCGACGCCCTGGCCGGTCTTGCGGATGAACGACAGGATCGAGTACGAGCCGCCCTCGGAACGGGTGCCCGAGGCCCATTCGCCGTAGTCGACGGTATCGGCCTGCATCGAGAACATCAGGGCGTTCGTCCCGCCGGTACCGACGCCGAACAGGAACCACGCGACGATCGCCGTGGGAAGGCTGCCGGCCGGGACGAAGTAGATCAGGACGAAGCCGGCGATGGCAACCAGGGCGCTTACGGTGTAACCGTTCTTCTTGCCCAGTTTGACTGTGATGGCCGGGGCCAGGGAGGCCACGATGATCGTTCCGACTGTTTGGGCCAGGGCCAGGAAGGTGAACCACGCAGAGTTGCCCAGCACATAGCGGGCGTAGTACATCGCCACGGCATTCATGGTGAACATGGCTGCCAGCAGGAAGAAGGCGCCAGCGCAAAGGACGATCAGCGGCTTGTTGCCGCGCACCATCTTCAGGGTGCTCCTGATCGACGTCTTGGCCGTCGAACGCGGCACCACCTCGCGGGTGTTGGCGAAGCAGATGAGGTAGAGGATGACCGCCAGTACACCGAGCAGCGCACAGGTGATGGTGAACTTCAACCGGACATCGTCACCCGTGGTGTCCTGGAATTAGGGTGCGATGACGGCTGACAGCGCCACTCCAGTGCCTGCCGATGCGATGGATCTGGCGCCGGACAACCGTGACCTGTCGACTGAATCCTGGGTCATCGCTGCAGCCAGTGAGCCATAGGGAATGTTCACAAACGAGTAGGCCAGCTGGAAGGCTGCATCGAACAGGAAGATCCACGCGACCGTGGCAGTACCGCTCAGCCCAGCCGGTGCGCTGAACAGCAGCACGAATACGACCGCCAGCGGAGTGCTGCCGAACAGGATCCAGGGACGCAGGCGCCCCCACCTGGTGTTGGCCCGGTCAACCGTCTGGCCGGCGAACAGGTCGGTGAACCCGGCCCAGATCTTGGTGACCGCGTAGATCGTGCCGGCGACGCCAGCGGACAGGCCCGCGATGTCGGTCATGTAGACCATCAGGAACATCGAGGTCATCTGGAATGACAGGTTGTTGGCTACATCGCCAAGGGAATAG
>JBMNPP010000206.1:0-4485 GCA_050943675.1 Brooklawnia sp. | reverse complement strand
CCCACCAGCGCTGCCCCCGTGGATTGGGCGATGGCGACCGGCCCAACCGGCAGGGTGAGCTCACGACCTCCGTCGGGCGTCGGCCAACGCACCGGTAGCCCGCGGCGGCTGAAGTCACGATCACCCACCAGGCAGATGACCCGGCCACGTCGCACGTCCTGGCACAGGGTTGGCACCAGGTTCGGTTGGTCATAGGGGTGGATCTCGAAACCCAGGGATGACCGCAGCTGGCTGAAGTACTCGTACTGGCCGGCCGGCAGCCGCTCGGCCACCGAGGTGACGGGCAGGCCGATCAGGCAGGCATAGGCACCGGCCAGGTCCCAGCTACCCATGTGCGGCAGGGCAAGCACCAGGCCGCGCTCGGCATGCAGGGCCTTCAGGTGTTCAGTCTGCTGCTGGTCGACCTGCACGGTGCGCAGGATGCGCCGGGTCGACCACTGCCCCAGTTGCAGCGATCCCACGGTATTGCGCAGCCACGAGAATTGGGCGGCCCGCCGTGCGCTGAACCCCTGCTCGCGTCCAGTGGCCACGCTGGCATTGAGCTGCCATTGCCGCAGTGGACGCGGCGGCCGGGCGGCCAGCAGCACTGATGCCAGGTGTCCGATGGGTGCCCACAACAACGCCGGGATGTGGGCTGCGGCACGCATCAGCCGTAGCTCGGTCGTCGGCGACAGGCCAGGCATCAGATCTCGTCAGGCTTGGTTTGCCCGGGCTGACGGGTGGCCCGGCGCACGATCATCATGCGCTGCCCGACAGTGAATACCCCGCCGAGCAGTACCAGCAGCATCGCTACCGGGAGTGCCCAAGTGAGGCCTAGACCGGTCAGGAGGGCACCCAGCAGTCCGATCACCAGGCGATCGGGCCGGCCCACCAGACCGGCCTTGACAGACACCCCCACTGCCTCGCCGCGCGCCTTTGAGTAGCTGGTTACCTGCGCGAAGACCAGGGCACCGACGGTGATTGCAGCCCATTGGGCGGACTGCTCCTGGATGACGAAGTAGAGCGCCAGGCTGCCGAAGATGGCACCGTCGGCGATCCGGTCAAGGGTCGAATCAAGAAAGGCACCCCAGTTGGAACTGGTACCCGCCTCGCGGGCCATCGTGCCGTCGAGGGTGTCGGAGAAGATGACCAGCAAGAGCAGCAACACCCCTTGCCATAGCCATCCCTGCGGGAAACAGACGGTGGCGATCACCACAGTGGCGATGGTCCCCGTCCATGTCACCATGTCCGGGGTAATGCCCAGCTTCAGTAGCCCCAGCGCCAGTGGGCGGATGAGTTTTGTCCAGCCTGATCGCAGCCGCTCAAGCATCCGTGGCGGCCCCACCAAACAGTTCTGTCCACCCATTGGCGAACAACTGCCGGGTGTCGCCCAGGAACATGGGCAACGCCTTTGTGCGTCCGATGATGGGCAGGAAGTTGGCATCGCCCTGCCAGCGCGGCACGATGTGCTGGTGCAGGTGGGCGGCGATGCCGGCACCCGAGACGGCGCCCTGGTTCATGCCCAGGTTGAAACCGGCCGGTGCCGAGACATGCTTGATCACCTTGATCGCCTGTTGGCTGAGGGTGGCGACCTCGACGGTCTCTTCCGGGGTCAGGTCGATATAGGACGACACATGCCGGAAGGTGCAGACGAGCAGGTGGCCGGGGTTGTATGGGTACAGGTTGCAGATCACGTAGGCGGTACGCCCGCGGTGCACGATCAGGGCGTCCTCATCGGTTTGCTTGGGTGCACGGCAGAACGGGCACTCATCTGAAGAGGAGTCGGTCGGTTTGTCCTGGCCGTTGATGTAGACCATCCGGTATGGGGTCCACAGCCGCTGCAGTTCGTCCGGTTGACCGACAAGATCGGACGGATCGGCGATTTCAGGAGGGCTCCCGGCAGGCACTTCAGCCCTCCGACCGGGGATCGTCATTGCGTCGTGATTCGACCCATCCAGTGATGAATTCGATTGCCTCATCGATCAGCACCCCGTTACGTTGCGAACCGTCACGGAAGCGGAACGACACCGTGCCAGCGCTGGCGTCGGTCTCACCGGCGATCAGCATGAACGGGATCTTCTGCTTCTGGGCATTGCGGATCTTCTTCTGCATCCGGTCGTCGGAGGCGTCCAGCTCAGCGCGGATGCCGCTGGTCCGCAGCTTGGTCAGTACCTCATCGAGGTAGTCGTTGAAGCTGGCCGCGACCGGGATACCGATCACCTGTACAGGCGCCAGCCAGACCGGGAAGGCTCCGGCGTAGTGCTCGATGAGCACACCCATGAACCGTTCGATCGAGCCGAACTTGGCCGAGTGGATCATGACCGGCTGCTGGTGCGAGCCGTCCGGGGCGACATACTCCAGGCCGAAGCGTTCGGGCTGGTTGAAGTCGTACTGGATGGTCGACATCTGCCAGGTCCGACCAATCGCGTCCTTGGCCTGGATCGAGATCTTCGGCCCGTAGTAGGCGGCGCCACCCGGGTCGTCGACGACCTCCAGACCGCTCTCGTCGGCGATCTCGGCGAGAATCCGGGTTGCCTTGGCCCACTGCTCGTCCGAGCCGATGAACTTGTCGGCCTTCTTGCCGTCCTCGTCGCGGGTTGACAGTTCAAGGGCGACATCGGTCAGACCGAAATCCCGGAGCAGGCCCAGGATGAACCGCAGCAGGTGGCGGATCTCTTCTGGTGCCTGTTCAGGGGTGCAGTAGGAGTGCGAGTCGTCCTGGGTGATCGACCGGACGCGGGTCAGCCCCTGCACCACACCGGATTTCTCGTCGCGGTAGACGGTGCCGAACTCGAAGAACCGCAGCGGCAATTCGCGGTAGGACCGCCCTCGTGATGAATAGATGAGGTTGTGCATCGGGCAGTTCATGGCCTTCAGCCGGTACAACTGCCCGTCGTCATCGATTGGCGGGAACATCCCCTCGGCGTAGTACGGCAGGTGGCCCGAGGTGTAGAAGAGGTCCTCACGCGCGATGTGCGGGGTGCCGACGTACTCGAAACCCTCCTCGATGTGACGGATGCGGACGTAGTCCTCCATCTCGCGTTTGATGACCCCACCCTTGGGGTGGAACAGCGGCAACCCGGACCCGACAGTTTCGTGGAAGCTGAACAGGTCGAGTTCGGTGCCCAGCCGACGGTGGTCGCGGCGGGCGGCCTCGGCCAGGCGTTCCTGGTAGGCCTTCAGGTCATCACGAGTGGCCCAGGCGGTGCCGTAGATGCGCTGCAACTGCTGGTTGCGCTGGTCGCCACGCCAGTAGGCGGCCGAGGTGCGGGTGAGCGCGAAGGCATTGATGTATCCGGTGTGCGGCACGTGCGGGCCGCGGCACAGGTCGGTCCAGGCGACTTCACCGGTGCGCCGAAGATTGTCGTACATGGTCAACTGCCCGGAGCCGACCTCGACCGAACTGCCGTCATCGCTGGACGCGCCACCCTTGTCGCGCACCAGTTCGAGCTTGAACGGCTCGTTGGCCTCTTCTGCCTCGGCCTCGGCGTCGGTGACCTCACGCCGCACGAAGCGCTGGCGCTCCTTGACGATGGCGGTCATCCTCTTCTCGATGGCCTTGAGATCTTCGGGGCCGATCGGGGGCATCTGGAAGTCGTAGTAGAAGCCGTCGGTGATGGGCGGACCGATACCGAGCTTCGCATCGGCGTAGATCTGTTGCACTGCCTGGGCGCAGACGTGGGCGGCTGAATGCCGCACGATCGACAGGCCCTCCTCCGAGGTCATCAGGACCGGGGTGATTTCGTCACCTTCAGTGACCACGTTGGCCAGGTCGACGGTGCTGCCGTTGACCTGCATGGCCACGACGCTGCGGTCGTTACCGAACAGATCGAGCCCGGTGGTACCCGTGTCGACAGATTGGGGTTCGGAGGTCGCTTCACGGGTGATGATGACGTTGACCGGCACAATGCTTCCTTTCGGCGGCATACCTGGCCGCCAGGGTTGGGGTGGCGCGCAGCCGCGCACCACGCTCCATTCTGCCCGACTCTGATCTGCTGGCGGAATCGGGCACAGGGAGCGGCTGGTTGCCGCTGCACTACACCTATCATTGCCTCGTGACCACGCCGAACAAGCCAGGCCGCACACCCGACCAGCACCGCACCACGCCGCGCAAGCTGACGCAGCAGGCGTCGGCGCTGCAACGGATCATGGCGATGCTTGCCTGGCCGCTGGTGTTGTTGCTGCCCACCTGGATCGCGTTCGGTCATGCGATGTTGGCCGGCGTGGGCGGCTGGATGGTCTTCATCACCATGGGGATGGGCCTGCTGGCGCTGGGCGCAATGACCCTGCACGCGGTGCTGGTCACCATCCGCGCCCGGAAGGTGGAGCCCTTCGCCGCGGGGACTGCGTCCAGCCTGGTCACCTGCCTCGTGGTGCTGATCGGCGCACTTCTGCCGCTGTTCATTGAGGATTCCGGCGATTCGGGCCCAGTCATACCGGCCCGGGTCTCGCAATGGTTCGGCGCATCCTCCGATGTTGCCCAGACCGGCATGACCATCCTTGCGG
>JBMNPP010000205.1:0-4558 GCA_050943675.1 Brooklawnia sp. | reverse complement strand
CCTTCAGCAACTCCAACCGGTGCCGCACCCGTCACCTGCCCGGTGCGGATTCGGCCATATCAAGCAGCACCCCAACCCGGGGGCTGGGCCACAAGAAGCTCAGCGACAACGCAAGACTCGCCGCAGCTAGGGCGACCAATACCGTGTTCATTTTCCGCTCACCTTTGGCAGCCTGCCGAGCAGGGTCGTCCAGACCAGCCCGGCACAAACCAGGCAGACCGCGGCCGCCAGGCAGATCTGACCGGGCAGGGTCGTGGTCAGGAAACGGATCGGGTCTCCACCACCGACGAAACCCATGCCGATACCCATCAGCGGCAGGGCAGCCAGCATGCGTCCGCTCGCCCTGGGGGCAGCAAGCTCTCCAGCGACCAGGCGTTCAGCTGACGCGTCGGCATGCAGGCTCTCGGCGACCTGTTTCGCGGCCCTGGCCACCGGCGCCCCCGTCTGTTGGCACAACTGCCAGGCCCGGCCCAGCGCAGCCAGCCCACCACAACCCGGACGCTCGGACACTGCATGCAGGGCTGCCGGCACGTCGCCACCGATCGCCTGGGTGGCAGCCACCGGCGCCAGCAGCGGGCTGTCGAGCGCGACCCGAGACAGGGCCCGCGCAGGGATATCGCCAGCCCGCAACTGGGCAGCCAACGCCTGACAGGCCTGCACCACCTCATCGGCACGGGCGTGCCGCTCGCGCTCATCGCGGGCCTGGGTGATCAACCAGACTGCGCACGCCACTGCCACCAACCCGGGCACCAGCCAGACCAGCAGCCGGGGCGCCACCAGGCCGACCACCAACCCCAGCCCAACCATCCAGCCCCAGCGCAGCCAGCCGGACGGCCCACCACGCTCGCGGGGGCCTGCCTCATTGAACAGGGCCACCACCCGGCCACCGGGTGCAGCCGGCAGAAACGCCCAGCAACACACGGCCAGCCCTGCACACGCAACCCAGGTCATCAGCGCGCACCCGCCCCGACGATTGCGACCAGCTCATTCCAGGCGGGTCCGCGGACGAGCCTGCGCCCATCCAGGCATTCGGCACCGGTCTCGATATACACCTGGCCGGAGTCGTAGCGCTTCACCACACCCAGTTGGGTGACGGTGCGCCGTCCATCAGCGAGCCGGCACACCTGGATCACCACCCGCAACGCGGACGCGACCTGGGCGTGGCAGGCCTCGCGTCCCAGACCACCAAGCGCCGCCAGCGCCTCGAGGCGGGTCGGCACATCCTGCACGGAATTGGCGTGTACGGTGCCGCAACCGCCCTCGTGCCCGGTGTTCATCGCCGTCAACATGTCGCACAATTCAGCACCCCGCACCTCGCCGAGCACCAGCCGGTCGGGCCGCATCCGCAGTGCCTGTCGCACCAGGTCGGTCATGGTTATCGCACCAGCCCCTTCCGAGTTGGGTGGGCGGCATTCCATGCGGACGCAATGTGGGTGGTCGGGTGCCAGTTCGCGGGAATCCTCCACGATCACCAGCCGCTGGTCAGCTGCCACCAACCCCAGCAACCCGGCCAGCAGCGTGGTCTTGCCCGAACCGGTACCACCAGACACCAGGAAGGCCGCCCGGGAAGCGACCAACCCGCGCAGCAGTTCAGCCATCTGCTCGGGGATGGACCCGTTGGTGACCCAGTCAGCCAGGCTGAACGAGCGGTTTGCCGGCACCCGCAGCGACAGGCAGGTGCCCGGGTCGGCCAGGGTCCCCAGGATCGCGTGCAACCGGGTACCGTCGGCCAGCCTGGCGTCCACGAATGGACTGGCGTCATCGAGTCGGCGGCCCACACTGGCAGCCAGCCGCACAGCCAACCGGCGCACTTCTTCATCGGAACCGAACCGCAGGTCAGTCAGCTCGAGACCATTGCCCCGATCAATCATCACCTGGTCGGGCCCATTGACCAGCACATCGGTCACCCCGGGCGTCTCAAGCAGCGGCTCCAGGCGTCCGGCCCCGACACTGCCACGCCGCAGCGCCTCGACCACGAACAGCACCATCGCATCGCTGACCACCAGCCCCAGGCCACGCAACGCATCAGCGACATCGGTTGGGTTCCAGGGCCGGCCCAGTGCCGCCAGCTGGACGCGCACCATCTCGATCTCGTGCTCACTCACTGCCCCACCACCTCATCGAGCAGCTGGTCGCAGGACCGGCCGAACCGGCTCCGCCTGCCCAGCCCCGGTGGGTCACCGGCCTCCAGGCCCACCGGCAGCGCCTTGTCATGGGGCACGACCGCAGCCAGGCGCAAACCGAGCGTGTCCGCGACCAGTGCGGGGTCCAGGCGACGGCCGGGGCCGGTGCGTACGGCAACTACCGCGTCGTCCAGACCCATGCTGCCAATCTTGGAGTGGGCCGCGACCAGGGCCTTCACCTCGGCGGCGACCACCAGCACCGTCACCCCACGCAATTGCTGCCCGGGCTCGGGGTTGGCACCCACGTCAAGCACGACCAGGTCGTGGCTGCGCGCCAGTGAACCGAGCACCGCCTGCACGGCCTCACGCCGGGGCATGCCGTGCTCACCACCGGCCCGGGGCCGGCCAGTCGACATCAGGTCGACACCGCTGACGTTGGGTAGCTGGCCGCGCAAGTCACCGATGTGCCCGGTGGCCGAGGCCATGTCGGGCCACCGCCAACCCTGCTCCTGTTCGGCACCGAAGAGGATGTCGATGCCGCCACCAGCCGCGTCCAGTTCGACCAGGGCCGCCGTACTTCCGCGCTGGTGGGCCCGCTGGGCCAGACCGGCAGCCAGTGTGGTGGCGCCCACCCCGCCCGAACCACCGATGATGCGCACCACGCTCGCCCCGCCACCGCCGAGCTGGTCGCGTCCGACCAGCAGTGAGCTGACGAAGCCGGTCTGGTCGGGCAGCACCATGACCGGGGCGTCCAGCGGCACCGACCAGGCCAGCAGGTCTGTCGCATTGGGCCCGCACAGGTGGACGCCGCTGCGATGCGGCAGGCCGAGCCCCACCACCACCGGTGCCTGGTCGGCCCCAACCAGCACCACCGACGCACTCGACCAGTGCCGCCGCAAAGTTTCAAGATCGCGTGCGATCACCGGACTGGCCTCAACAGGTGCAGCGGCGGCGAGCACTGTCTCGATCAGTGCAGGGTCTCGGGAAACAACCAGTGGCGTGGGCATATACCGATCATTCGCCGCCCATCCACCAGACAACCATGACCAGTGGTTCCTGTGGATGGGCAGGCCGCGAACCCATCCACAGGCACCGGTTGGCGGGTTCGGCCATGATGGCGGGGTACGCAAAATCGACCAGGAGGCACTTGTGAGTGTGCGGATGATCGTGACCGATCTGGACGGGACGCTGCTGCTGCCCGACAAGACCACCAGCCCACGAACGGTCCGGGCTGTCGAGGCAGCCCGTGATGCCGGGGTGTTCATGCTGGCAGCGACCGGCCGATCGATCAGGGACGTCCGTGTGCTGCCCGAGGCACTCACCAGCCTGGTGGTGTGTTCGAACGGTGCGGTCGTCTACAACGCCGAACAGGACCAGGTGCTCCAGACCCGGACGATCTCCGGCGAAGTGGTGGCCGCCTTCATCGAACAGTTCGCCGAAGTCGCCCCGGATGCCCGCTACGCGACCCTGATCAACGGCGGCTACGACCTGACCCCCGGCCCTGGCTACCTCGACCTCCTCATGCCCGGCGACCACGGCCGCGACCCGGCCACCCTGACCGAGGTGCCGCTGGCACGGCTCAGCAGCACCGACGCGGTCAAACTGATCTGCCGGCACCCTGACCTGCACGTCGACACGCTGTACGAGATGACCAGGCAGGCCGCCCACGTCGGGGTCCTGCCGACCACCTCGGGCGTCCCCTTCGTCGAGATGTCAGCGGCCGGTGTCAGCAAGGCCAGCACCCTGGCCAGGCTCGCCGCCGACCGCGGCATCGAGCCAAGCGAGGTCGTGGTCTTCGGCGACTCGGTGAATGATGCCGAGATGGTGCAATGGGCCGGCCATGGAGTGGCGATGGGCAATGCCGTGCCGCAAACCCTGGCCGTCGCTGACGAGGTGGCTCCATCGAACATCGATGACGGAGTGGCAGTGGTGCTGGAACGGCTACTGGGGTTGTAAGCCTAGAGTTGGGCCATGCCCTCGCGTCCCAGTCTTCCCCCTGCCGCACTCGCCTGGCTGACCGGTGACGAGCCGGTGCGCATCGTCACCATCGACTGCCCGCGCGGGCTGATCGGGCGCCTCATTGATTCCGGGCACGGCGTGGTGGCTGTGCACGCCGACCCCAAACGCGCCCGCCGCGTCGCGAATGCCTGGCCGCGCGATGAGCACCTGCTGTCGCTGGTGGGGCGGGCCGATGAACTACCCGTGCAACCCTGCGTGGCGCAGGTAGTGCTGCTGGCCGGCACCCTGCGATCGGCCCCGGCTGGGCAGCCGCTGGACGAACCTGCGGCCCACGGACAGATCAGCCGGGCGTTGCAGCCCGGTGGCTGGGTGGCAGGTTGGCAGATCGTGCGGGACGACACCGTGCCCTGGGTGCGCCGGCTGATGGCGCTGCTGCGCCGCCACGATCCGGACGCGATGTCGGGCAGCGAGAGGGC
>JBMNPP010000204.1:0-4571 GCA_050943675.1 Brooklawnia sp. | reverse complement strand
CGAGTTTGATCACCATGGTGTCACCCCGCGGCTGCTGGTCTGATCCGATGCTCAGTTGCCCTGTTGCTGCGGACAGGCCAGTGGTCGAAGCCATTGCCTCACGAACCTCGACACCGGTCGGTGCTGCTGCCCGGGCGATGGAATCGGTGATCAGCAGCATCGCGTCGTAGGCCAGGGCGGCCTCCACAGACGGTGTTGCCCCGTCATAGGTCGCGCCGAAGGCCTCCACGAAATCCTGCGCCCGGCTGTTCGAGGTGTCGAATTGCGTGAACCGAACGGCATGGTAGACGTCGTCCAGCATGCCGGCACCTGCTGCCTCACCAAACGCCGGGTTGTCGAACAGGTAGCTGCCCACGACCGGTGCGCTGACGCCTCCGTCGCGCAGGGCCTTGATGATGCGCCCGCTGTCAGCCGCTGGCCCGGCTATGAAGACCACCTCGGCACCAGCCGCCGCGTCGACAAATCCGCTGAGGTCGTCCTGGTCGGCAACGAAATCCTCGGTTCCGATGATTGCACCCTCGGCCTCGGTGAACACCTCAGTAAATCCCGTGGCCAGATCGGTGGCGTACTGCGCCTCCCCCAGCTTGAGCACCAGCGCCTGGGTCGCTGCCAGGTTCTGGCTGGCGAAACGCGCCATGGCCCGGCCCTGGGCGTCCTCGCCAGTGCAGGTGCGGAATGAATACGGATATAGTTGCCCGTCCTCGTCGAGCATCGTTGCCTGCGAGCAGGCAGCAACGCTCACCTGGGGTACCTCTTGTTGCGCGGCCACAGTGTTGGTGAGGGCGAATAGCGGGTTGCTGGCCGGTCCGAGTATCGCCAGCACCTTCTCCTTGGTCATCAACTGCATCGATACGGCCACTGCCCTGCCGCCATCGGAGGCGTTATCGGCGACCACCAGTTCGATCGGCTTGCCAAGCACCCCACCAGATTCGTTGAGCTGGTTGACCGCCAATTGGGCGCCCTTCAGCGACTGGTCGCCCAGCTCTGCCCGGCTGCCGCTCAACTCCAGATTCAAGCCGATCTTGACGCTCTCGCCAAGATGCACTTGGGCGCCAGCGGATTCCTCGCACGCGGTCAGCAGCGCCAGCCCCATGATTGCGGCCAGGATGGTCAACAGCACACGCCGCACGGTGTTCTCCTTCGATCAGCCAACCGCGATGGTGGCCACCCTATTACGACTGCACGGCATGGCTGGCGCCGACGAACCGAGGCACTCACGAGTTGTTCAGCCGGTACCTGAGCGTGAAGCCCTCTTCAGCGAGTTTCGCCTCGAGCTGCTCGGTATTGGCCGAGTTCAGGCCCAGCACGATCAGGCTGCGGTCCATCCCGCTGCGGTAGACGGCCAAGTGGGTGATGTTGGTATCGAACTCGGCAGTCAACGATGCCATCCGGGCCAGGACGCCCGGCTGGTCGTCAGCCTCGATCACCAGCCGGGTGCAATCCTCACGGGCCCCATGCAGTTCGACGAAGGCATCCAGCAGATCGGATTCGGTGATGACCCCGACCAGCTTGTTGCCCTCCATCACCGGCAGCATCTCGATCTTGCTGTCGCGCATCACGATGGCGGCCTCTTCGAGCATCGCGTCGGGCCCGATGGTGATCGGGTTGCGGCTCATCACCTTGGACACCTTCAGCTTGCTGAACAGGTAGGCGATCTCACCGGAGCTGAATGAGGTGGCCATCGAGGGTGAGGCCCGATCAATGTCGGACTGCGAGACGACACCCACCAGTCGCCCGTCAGAAATCACGGGCAGCTTGCGGACACTCTTGGTCTGCATCATCTCGATCGCCTGCGGCACGGTGGCATCAGGACTGATGGTGTAAGGGCTGGCGGTCATGCGCCACTTGACGAACATGCTCAACCTCCGAGGTAGGCCTTGCGCACTTCTTCGGTTGCCAGCAAGTCGGCAGCGGCGCCGCTGAGGACGATCTTGCCGGTTTCCAGGACGAAGGCGCGGTTGGCGATCTGCAACGCCATATTGGCATTCTGCTCCACCAGCAGGATAGTGGTGCCCGATTCGTTGATGCGGGCGATGATGTCGAAGATCTCCTGCACGAAAAGTGGTGCCAGTCCCATCGACGGCTCATCCAGCAGCAACACCTTGGGGGCCGCCATCAGTGCCCGCCCCATGGCCAGCATCTGCTGCTCGCCCCCCGACAGGGTGCCGGCGGCCTGCTGACGGCGGTTGGCCAGCACCGGGAATCGCTGGAAGACCAGTTCGAGGTCTGAGGCGATCCGTGCCCGGTCACGCCGCAGGAAGGCACCCATGTCAAGGTTTTCCTGCACGCTCATCAGCGGGAAGACCCGGCGTCCCTCGGGCACATGCACCAGGCCCCGCTTGACCCGTTCCTGCGCCGATGCGCGGGTGATGTCCTTGCCGTCCAGCATCACTCGACCAGCGCTGGGACGCTCCAGACCCGAGGAGGTGCGCAGCGTAGTGGTCTTGCCGGCACCGTTGGCACCGATCAGGGTGACGATCTCGCCGGCCTGGACGTCCAGTGAGATGCCCTTGAGTGCCTGGATGCCACCAAAGTTCACTTCGAGGTCATGGATCTCAAACATCGCTGACCTCTTCACCCAGGTAGGCCTCGATGACCCGCGGATCGTGCTGCACATGATCGGGGTCGCCGTGGGCAATCACCAGACCATGGTCGAGCACGTAGATGCGCTCGCAGATCTTCATCACCAGGCTCATGTCGTGCTCAATGAGCAGGATCGTCAAGTCGTAGTTCTCGCGGATCCAGCTGATCAGCTCGGTCAACTGCGCTGTCTCTGCGGGGTTCATGCCTGCGGCGGGTTCGTCGAGCAGCAGCAGCCGCGGCTCGGTGGCCAGTGCCCGCGCGATCTCGAGATGACGCTGATCGCCGTAGGACAGGTTCCTGGCCAGTTCGTCGGCCTTGTCCTCCAGCCGCAGCAGCTTGAGGAACTCCACGCTGCGTTCACGCACCCGGGCCACGGACTTCCGCCAGGCAGGGGTGTGGAAGAAGGAGGCGACCAGACCATAGGTCTCGGACTGTTCCATCGCGATGATGACGTTGTCCAGGACGCTGAGATCCTTGAACAGTCGGATGTTCTGGAAGGTTCGGCCAACACCGGCGCGACAGATGTCGTAGGGCTTGCGTCCGGCCAGGCTCATCGTGTCACCATTGCGGCTGAACTCGATGCTGCCACTGGACGGCGGATACACCCCGGTCAGCAGGTTGAATACCGTGGTCTTGCCAGCCCCATTGGGACCGATCAGACCCACCAGTTCACCGGGCTGCAGCACCAGGTCAACCTTCGAGACCGCAGCCAGACCACCGAAGTTGCGAGTCAGTGCCTTGACTTCGAGGATCGGGCTCATGACACCTCCTCGGGCAGTTCAGCGGGACGTCTGCGTGGCAGGATCCGTTTGAACAGTGACAATGACAACTCACGCGATCCCATCAGACCCTGCGGACGGAAGACCATCAGGATCACAAGTACGGCGGAGTAGATGATCATCCGGATCTCGGGGAAGGGCTGCAGCATCGTCGAGACCACTGCCAGCAGGATCGCGGCGATGATTGAACCCGAGATGGAACCGAGCCCACCCAGCACGACGATCACCAGGATGTTGATCGACTGCATGAAGCCGAACAGGTCGGGCTTGATGAAATAGAAGTACGAGGCGTAGATGCCACCGGCCAGCGCGCCGAAGAAGGCGCCGACGGTGAAGGCCAGGGTCTTGGCCCGGGTGGAGCGAACCCCGATCGATTCGGCGGCGATCTCGTCCTCGCGCACCGCGATGCAGTCGCGGCCCTGCCGGGAATTCAGGAAGTTCGAGATCAACACCACAGTGCCTGCGGTCAACAGGAACAACCAGTGCCAGTTGACGAACCGTGCGGTCGTCAGGCCGGCCGCCCCGTTGGTGAACTCGAAGTTGAGCAGCAGCACCCGGATGATCTCTGCCATGCCCAGGGTGGCGATGGCCAGGTAGTCACCGCGTAGCCGCAGTGTCGGCAGGCCGATCAGGAAACCGATCAGGGCCGCCAGCAGTGCCCCTGCGATCAGACCGGCCACGAACCCCCACACGGTGGGAAACGAGATCGTGATCAGCGCTGTCGAATAGGCGCCCACGGCCATGAAGCCGGCGTGTCCCAGCGAGAACTGTCCGGTGAAACCTGTCACCAGGTTCAGGCTGACGGCCAGCATGATGTTGATGCAGATCGTGACCATCGTGGCCTGGATGTAGTCGTTGATGATGCCGAATTGCACCAGGACCAGCACAGTGACGTAGACGGCAGCCAGGGCGCCAGTCTTGAACAGGATGGATCTCAGGCGGGGAGTCATTACACCTTCTCCCGCACGTTGGAGCCGAGCAGCCCGCTCGGCTTGACGATCAGGACCAGGATCAGCAGCGCGAACACCACGGCGTCACGGAGCATCGAGAAGCCGATGCTCGACACCAGGGTTTCGGTAGCGCCAATCACATAGCCGCCCAGCAGCGCACCGGGGATGAGGCCGATACCGCCGAGCACTGCTGCGACGAATGCCTTCAGGCCGGGCAGGATGCCCATCAACGGGCTGATCGAGTTGTAGTAGACCCCCA
>JBMNPP010000203.1:0-4586 GCA_050943675.1 Brooklawnia sp. | reverse complement strand
GATCAAGGCCATTCACCGGCTCATCAAGCACCAGCAATTCCGGGTCGGCGATCAAGGCCAGCGCGATCCCCAGCCGCTGCCGCATGCCCAGTGAGAAATCGCGGACCCGTTTGCGTCCGGTCTCGCCCAGCCCGACCCGTGCGAGCAATCGCTGTTCGATCGCCGCATCGGGCACCCCGCGCATCAGGCGGTGCAGGCGCATGTTCTGCCGCGCGGTCATGCCGCCATGCAGGCTGGGTGCCTCGATCAGGGTGCCGACGCGGGCCAGATCCTGCTGGCGCGGGGACGCCGCCCCCGACCCGAACAGTTCGATGCTGCCGCTGGTCGGGAACGCCAACCCGGTGATCAGCCGCATCAGCGAGGTCTTTCCGGCGCCATTGCGGCCGATCAACCCGTAGATGTGGCCGCGTCGCAGCCGGATACCGACGTCGGACACTGCGGCCTGTTCACCGTATTTCTTGGTCAGCTTTCGCGTGACCAGCACGACCTCGTCCATCGCTGCTCCTTTGTCCTGACGCGTCCGAATCTACGGAGCAGTGGTTCGGTTGCCGTGCGGATTCGCGCCTGAAATGTCAGGAAAGCGTGAGGACCCCGCGGCAGCCGGATTCAGTGCAGTGCGCGCATCCGGTAGCCGAGCCCCCAAACGGTTTCGATGGGGTCGGTGGCCGGGTCGGCATCCCGCAGCTTGGCACGCAGGTTCGAAAGGTGCCCCTTCACTGCCGAATCATCGCCCAGGAAGGGTGCCTCCCAGACCGACTCGTAGATCCGGGGCCGCGAAAACACCGTCCCCGGGTGTTGCATGAGCAGTCGCAGAATCCGAAGTTCTGTCGCGGTCAACGCCACCTCGACTCCGTTCACGCTCACCCGAGCGGACTCGGCATCCAGCCGCAGCGGGCCATGCCGGAGGCTGGCGGTGGTCGGCCCGGCCGGCGATGAGCGGCGCAACAGGGCCTCGATCCGGGCGGTCAACTCCGTCAGGTCGAACGGTTTGGTCACGTAGTCGTCGGCGCCCAGGCGCAGCATGTCAACCTTGGTGAACACGGCGTCCTTGGCCGACAGCACCAGCACCGGGATGTCACTGCTGCGACGGATCTCGGCAAGCAGCACTGACCCATCGACATGCGGCAGCATCAGGTCGAGGACGACCAGGTCGAGTCCTGGCTGGGCCAGCGCGGCCCTGGCCGCCAGCCCGTCGCGGGCACTGACCACCCGGTGACCCTCCCCTGTGAGGGTGGCACGGATCAACTCATGCACGTCCGGGTTGTCCTCGACGACCAGGATCGTCGCCCCGGCTACCGGATTCACCTGCCCACCCGGCAATCAAGGCGTAGTGCCGCGATGTCGTCGCAGTAGGGCCGGTAGCTGGTCTGGGTCATCGGTGCTGCTCTCGATCTAGTGCTGGGCGATGCTGGGCTCGAGCCGGGCGATCTGCTCGGTCTCGATCTGGAAGGTGGAGTGCTGGATCGACACGTCGTGGTGCTCGGCAACGCAATCCCTGACTGTCTGCAGGATTTCTGCGGCGTGCCCGTCGGTGAAGCACTCGTCGTCCACCACGACGTGCGCAGTGAGGGTCGGCAGGCCGCTGGCCACTGTCGAGGCGTGCAGGTCGTGGACGTCCTTGACGTGGTCCAGCGACAGGATGTGCCTGCGCACTTCGGCCAGGTCGAGGCCCTTGGGGGTGAACTCCATCAGGACGCTGGTCGTCTCGTGCAGCAACTTGATGGCCCGCGGCACGATGAGGGCGGCGATCAGCAGACCCGCGATCGCGTCGGCCTGCATGAACCCGGTCGTGGCGATCACGATGGCCGCGATGATCACACCGAGCGAACCGAGCGCGTCGTTGAACACCTCCAGGAAGGCGGCACGCATGTTGAAGTTCGCGGTCCGGCTGGACGCCAGGACGGTGATCGCGACGACGTTGGCGACGAAGCCGATCACCCCGAAGACAAGCAGTTCGCCGGCCGGCACGTCGGGTGGGCTGAACAGGCGCCGGATGCCCTCGATCGCTGCGTAACAACCGACCACGATCAGCAATACCGCCTGGCCGAGCGCGGCGATGACCTCGATGCGTCGGAAACCCCAGGTGCGGGTCTCGGTGGCGGGCCGCAGCACCAGGGTGGCCGCGATCAGCGCGACCAGCAGTGCCGAGACGTCTGCGATGGCATGGGCGGTGTCGGTCAGCAGCGCCAGGCTCCCGGTGAGGATCGATCCCGCTACCTGGGCGATGGCGATACCTGCGGTCAGCCCGAAGACGACCCACAGCTTTCTGCGGAAGTCCCCTGGCTGCCCGGCACTGGCCTGGACCAGCCCGTGATCGTGGCTCATGACCGGTATGCCCCCTGTCCGTTGGCTGGCTGGTCTTGTGGCAGGCGCAATCGCGGGCAGAGAACCGCCCGGCTGCCAGCGGACTGCAGAATCTGTTCAGCTGCGGCCATCAACTGCTGCAAGAGCGCCAACTCAGCGAGGAAGTACCAGGTTGAACGGCCTTCGGGTCGCATGCCGACCAGTCCGTGTTCCAGCAGGAATGCGATGTGTTTGCTCACCGTCGACTGCGCCAGGCCCATGTGCTCGGCCAGGTCGGTGACCCGGTGCTCGCCGTAGGCGAGGTGCTGCACAATCGCGAGCCGTGTGGGGTCGGCGAATGCCTGGAACAGGTGCGCGTAGGTAGCAGTCGCCGCCTCATCCAGCAGGATCGCATTCCGGGTTTCAATCGCCATACAGCGATTATATCGCTCTTGGGCGATGCTGATTTCCGGTGTCAGGATCAGGGCGCGTAGGACTCGCTGGCTGGGCGGCGCCGCACCAAGGCCGGCATCCCCCACCACAAGGTGATGCACACCACCGCCGCCGTCAATCCTGCGACCCAGGCCATCTGCTCACCCAGCAGGAAGCCGAAGATCAGCGCGGAAACGAGGATCACCGTCAGCCCGAGCAGCGCCACGCCCAGCCGCGCCATCAGGTCGCCCACCCGAACCAGTACGTCCTTGCGGCGGCTCTGGAAGAGCATGCGGTGCATGGAGACCGGCGTCATGATGAAGAACATCGCCAGCGTCGCACAGACCACCGAAACCAGGTACAACCCGAGCAGCCGTGAACTCAGCTCGCCGAACCGGCTCTGGAACGGCAGGATGAGCAGGAACCCGCCCAGCAACTGGATGCCGGTCTGGGTGACCCGCAATTCCTGCAACAGCTCATTCCACTGCCGGTCCAGCTTGCCACCGGGTGTCTCGTCGCGGTCCTCATCAAACTGCGACATCGCCAGCCCCCGACGGGTTGCGGACGATCGCGTCCGGGGCGAAACGCAATTCTGCATAACGGTAGGGGCCGGTGGGCAGGTGCCAATCGGCGGCGGCCGTAGTGGGCAGCGCTTGGCCATCGATGTGCTGCCAGCCCTCGATCGGAGTCGCCCACACCGCGCGCACCAGGCCGTCGGGTAGATCGGCATAGCGGTCATCGCTACGAAAATCGACGGGGGCGCCCCGATCGTCCACCGTGATGCGTGCACGAACGGTGCGCCCGGCATCAGACAGTGTCACTTCGAAGCAGTGCTCATCCTCCGCGGTGAACCCCGCCCCGGCCCGCAGCAGCATCGAGGGCGCCATCATCACTGCGTTATTGAGCCAGGTCGTCAACTCACCGATGTCGAATTCCGGGCCCTGGCCGTCAGCGACGGTGACCAGGTCAAGCAACTTGCCCAGCATGCGGCCGCGGCCAGCCACGTAGCGATCGACACCGATCATCGGGACACCGAAGAAGCTGATCCGCATCCAGAACACCCGGGCGATCGGATCCACCGTGTTGTACTGCCAGAACTCGGCTGGCAGGAACCGTGCGCCGGGACGCAACCGGAAGCGGCTGGTCAGGTGGGCGCGGAACGAGGTGACCTCGGGACGCCCGACCGACCCCATGAACCGGAAGTATCGCTGCACAGTCGGGGGCAGGTCTGCGATGTCAGCTTCGGTGACCGCGCCCCTGGGCTGTGCGAGCGGGAGGCCGGCGGCGTCGGTTTGGAGGCGCTGCTGAAGACTGCGCCCAAAGTAGTTGGCACCCATGCCGATCACCCGCTGCCTGCGTCGTGGATCCGCACCGGGAACGTCCGTACCCGGTTACTCCCATGATGGGCAGTCGCCAAGGATTTCGCCAGCACCAGGCTCAACTGCCCGCCACGGGCTTGTTGGGGTTCCAGTCCGGGCCGCCAGCCCGCTCGCTGCGCACATGGGACGCCCACGCCTCGGCCCGCACGACCATCGCCTGTGCTGCCAGGTCGCCGCGCCGGCGCCTGGTCGTCGGTCTGCTCACGTCGTGGCGGCCGGCGGGCTCGGCGTCCTCGTAGTGCAGCTGGGTAGCGATGTCCTGCAACCGGCTTTCGTAGGGCTCGGTGATTATGCCCTCGCGGATGAGGTGGCCGCGCGCTGCTGCAGTGACTTCTTCGATGATCCTCTCGTTGCGCAACTGGCGCGCCTCTTCACGGGTCATCGGCCAGCACTCGATGTTCTCCAGGTCCATGATCAGCCCGCGTTCGTCGGTGTATACCCGGGACGCGTCCGGCTCGAGGGCAATTGCCGATCCATACCGCAGGTACCAGA
>JBMNPP010000202.1:0-4622 GCA_050943675.1 Brooklawnia sp. | reverse complement strand
CGAAGATGACCTGCTGATCATCACCAAGGATTCCGAACGCGCCCGAGTGCGTCGGTCCGCCCACATGGACTACCTCGGGGTGCACCTGCGCGGCGACCAGGATCGCCATATCGAGCGGCGTTTCATTGGGCTGTTCGCCTCCTCGGCCCTCAACGAGGTCGTGATGCGGGTACCGATCCTGCGCGGAAAGGCCCTGCAGATCACCGAGGCGATCGGCTACGAAACCAATTCGCATGGTGGCCGCTCGGTGGCGGCGGCCATCCAGGCCCATCCACGTGAAGAGTTGTTGCAGGCCTCGGTCGCCGAACTGATCCCGGTCATCGCCGAGGTGGCTGATCTGGAGGACCCCCGACAGGTCTTCACCTACCTGCGCCGGGGCGCCCATGGCCGCTTCCTGACCGTGCTGGTCTATTTCCCCCGTGAGCGGTACAACACCACGGTGCGCCACGGCATCACCCACCTGCTCAATGAGGTCACCGGCGCTGAATCACTGCAGTGGAGCGCGCAGGTCACCGAATCACCGCTGGCCCGGTTGTACTTCACCCTCAAGATGCCCAATGGCGTCCCGATACCCGAACTCGACAACCACCGCCTGCGACGTGCGATCGAAGAGGTCACCAGGCACTGGGATGACCGGTTCCTTGAGATCGCCGAACGCATGGACTCGGCCCAACGCGGGGTCGAGTGGTCAGACGGATACAAAGAGGTTTACACCCCGATCGAGGCGGTCAACGACCTGGTTTCGCTGAACCTGGTCGAGGGTCCCGATGACATGGCGCAAATCATGTATGCACCCTCACCACCCGAGAACGGTGTCGACTTCCGGCTGAAGATGCTGCGCGTGGGCTCCGAGATGGTGCTGTCGCAGATCATGCCGCACCTGGCGAGCCTGGGCGTCGACGTGGTCGACGAGCGCCCCTTCGAGCTGGAACTGCGCGGTGCCCGGGCCCACGTCTACGACTTCGGGTTGCGGCTGCCAGGCGGGATCGAGCGGCTCGACGGTTGGTCATATGAGGCCAGGGCCCGGTTCACCTCGGCCATCGCGGCCAGCTACGCCGGCCTGGGCGAGGCCGACGAACTGAACCGGCTGGTAACCGATTCCACGCTGAGCTGGCAGCAGGTTTCGATGCTACGGGCGATCTCGCGTTACCTGCGGCAGCTGGGAACCACCTACTCCCAGCCGTATATTGCGGCCACCCTGCACAAGCACAAGCAAATCGCGGCCCAGTTGATCGAGCTCTTCGACGCCAAATTCAACCCCTGGATTGATCCCGACCTCGACCGACAGCAGCTCGTCGAGCAGATCACCATGCAGCTGGGTGAGGCGATCAACAAGATCTCGGCGCTTGACGAGGACCGGATGCTGCGGGCCTACCTCAAGGTGATCAGTGCGATGGTGCGCACCAACTACTACGCCCTGGCTGACGACCCGCGGCCCAGCGGCACCCCCCGGATGGGCAGGGGCGCGTTGGCCTTCAAGATCAATGCCGACAGGCTGGACTTCATCGGTGGTCGGCAGCCCCCGCGTGAGATCTTCGTCTACTCGCCCCAGATGGAAGGGGTGCATGTCCGGTTCGGCAAGATCTCCCGTGGTGGTATCCGCTGGTCGGATCGCGCTGAGGATTACCGCACCGAAATCCTCGGGCTGGTCGGTGCCCAGACCGTCAAGAACTCCATCATCGTTCCGGTCGGCGCCAAGGGGGGCTTCTACTCGCGCACAGGCGACGGACGGGGCAGCTACGAATCGTTCATCTCTGCCCTGCTCAGTCTCACCGACAACTACCGCGCCGGTGAGCTGGTGCGGCCAGACCGGGTCGTGGCCTGGGATGACGATGACCCCTACCTGGTGGTGGCAGCCGACAAGGGCACTGCCGGGTTCAGTGACCTGGCCAACCAGTTGGCCACTGCGCAGGGCTTCTGGCTGGGCGACGCCTTCGCCTCGGGTGGCTCGCACGGTTACAACCACAAGCAGATGGGGATCACCGCCCACGGGGCGTGGATATCGGTACAACGGCACTTCAGCGAGATGGGCATCGACCCGGCCACCGACGAATTCACCTGCGTGGGGATCGGTGACATGTCGGGGGACGTGTTCGGCAACGGCATGCTGCTGGCCCCCGGATTGAAGCTGGTTGCGGCCTTCAATCACCGGCACATCTTTCTCGACCCAAACCCCGACATCGAGGTGGCCCGTGCCGAGCGCCAGCGGTTGTTCGACCGACCCCGGTCGAACTGGTCGGATTACCAGCCTGAACTGATCAGCCGGGGCGGCGGTGTCCACCTGCGCACCGACAAGACCATCACCGTCAGTGACGAGGTCCGCGCGGTGCTGGGGCTGGCGCCCGGCACCACCGAACTCACGCCCAACCAGATGATCCAGGCGATCCTGCGTGCGCCAGTCGACCTGATGTGGAATGGCGGCATCGGCACCTGGGTCAAAGCGAGCTACGAGACGCACGGGCAAGTGGCTGACCGGGGCAACGATGCGGTGCGTGTCGACGCCAACCAGGTGCGGGCCGGCTGCGTGGCCGAGGGCGGCAACCTCGGCTGGACGCAGGCAGCCCGCGTTGAGTACGCGCTCGCCGGTGGCCGGATCAACACCGATTTCATCGACAACTCCGCTGGTGTGGCGATCTCGGACCACGAGGTCAACATAAAGATCCTGCTGGACGCCCAGGTCGACCACGGCGTCCTGACCGTCCACGAACGCAATGACCTGCTCGCCGGGATGGGCGAGGAGGTGGCCCGGATCGTGCTTGCCGGCAACCTGGCCCAGAACCGGGCCCTGGCGAACTCCCTCTACGCTGCACCGGACAACGCGGGTGTGCATGAAGACCTGATGACCTGGCTGGAGCAGGCCGGCCATCTGAACCGCCGGATCGACGGGCTTCCCTCGACCCAGGAACTGGCGGGCCGGGCCGCAGCTGGCGGTGGTCTGGTTGGTCCCGAACTGGCCGTGCTGCTGGCGAACGTCAAGATCCTGCTGGCTGGTGAACTGCTGAAAACCGACCTGCCCGATGACCCTTACCTGGCTGACAGGCTGGTCAAGTACTTCCCGACCCAGCTGCAGCAGCGATTCGCTGATGTGATGCCGCACCACCGGCTGGCCCGCGAGATCATCACCAGTGTGGCGGTCAACCGTTTCGTCGATTCACAGGGCATCACTGCAGCCCACCGGCTGCGCGAAGAGACCGGCGCCAACCCCGCCAACATCGTCCGGGGGCAGCTGGCTGCACGCAACCTCATGGATGCTGGCTGGCTGGAGACCATGACGAACCGGGCAGGCAGTCTGCCGGTCGGGTTACGTACCCGGCTGCGCGCCCAGGTCAAGCAGGTGGTCGAACATGCCACCCGCTGGCTGCTGCAGGAATACCGCGGTGAGCTCGACATCGAAGCAGTGGTGGCCGAACTGAAGCCGGGCACGCAGGCTGTCCTGGCAAACCTCCCGGACCTGCTCACCGAGACCTCCCGAAACAGGCACCTCGAACAACAGCAGGAACTGCTGGAAGGCGGTGTGGTGCCGGCGCTTGCCGGACGCATGGCCGGCTGGCAGGTGGCCCACCTGGCGCTGCCGATCGTGAAGGTGTCGCTCGCTGCTGGATGGGACGTGGCCACTGCGGCGAGGAGCTACTTCACCCTCAGCGAACGGCTGGGAATCGACCGGGTGCTCGAAGCGGCCCAGGGATTGCCCCGGATGGGACGCTGGCAAATCATGGCGCGCGCTTCGGTCAAGGATGAATTGTTCAACGTGGCTGCCCTGGTCACCGCCGCAGCACTTGAGGGCGAGCCCGGTCAGGATGCCGAGCAGTTGGTGGCCCAATGGTGGGCCGCGCACCCCGAGGCCGACCGCCATCATGAATTGCTGGACGACCTCACGGTTGGTGAGGCCGACCTGGCGCGGCTGTCAGTGGCCGTCAGCGCGCTGCGCAACCTCGTCATGAGTTGACCGCAACCACTGGTTGGTAGGGCAGGATGATGCCATGCGCATCGACCTGCACACCCATTCATGGGCCTCAGACGGAACTGATTCACCCACCCGGCTGGTGCTGAAGGCCCAGCAGGCAGGTCTTGACGTGATCGCGCTGACCGACCATGACACCTTCGCAGGCGTTGATGAGGCACGGCAGGCCGGCAGGCGGATGGGCGTTCAGGTTCTTGGTGGTGTCGAGTTGAGCACCAGGCTGGGCGACCACGATGTGCACTTGCTGGGTTATGGCCCACGGATTGACGATGCCGAATTGAACCGCGAGATGGCGCAAATGCGCAGGGCGCGGACTGAGCGGGTGCCAGCCATCCTCGACAAGCTGGCCGGATTGGGTATCAACCTGACGATCGACGCGGTGCGCGCGCAGACCGCAGGGCCCATCACCTCGCTTGGGCGTCCACATATCGCTGATGCCCTGGTGGCAGGCGGTCACGTGGCGGACCGCACCGAGGCCTTCGATCGCTATCTTGATCGCAGGGCACCGGCCTATGTGCCGAGGGCCTCGATCACGCTGGTCCGTGGCATCGAGTTGCTGCAGGGTGCCGGCGGGGCAGCAGTCATCGCCCACCCGGGCATCCGTGGGGTCGGCGAGGTGCTGACCGGTGAGGTGCTGGAAACCCTGGCCCGGGACCACGGG
>JBMNPP010000201.1:0-4635 GCA_050943675.1 Brooklawnia sp. | reverse complement strand
CGGGGAACCCCGACATCGAGCAGGTCGCGGCAACCCTGGGTGCACGGCCCACCAGGGTCTTCGCTCGCGTCACCCTGCCCATGGTGCGTCCAGCACTGGCCAGCGGAGGAGTGCTGGCATTCGCTCGCTCACTGGGTGAATTCGGGGCCACATTGACCTTCGCGGGGAGCCTGCAGGGCGTCACCCGCACACTGCCCCTCGAGATCTACCTGCAGCGTGAGGTCGACCCCGACGCCGCGGTGGCACTCTCGCTGCTGCTGGTCGTGGTGGCCGGCATCATCGTCGCAGCCGTCTACGGGAGGGATCGAACTTGAGCGACCTGCAGGTTGACTTCCGGGTCGACAGCCGTGATGTCGAGCTCGACGTCGCGGTGCCCGCTGGTGGCCGGCTGGCAGTGATCGGACCCAATGCGGCAGGCAAATCCACCCTGCTGCAGGTGGCGGCCGGTCTGTTGGTGCCCGATCGCGGCCGGGTGGTGCTGGGCGGGCAGACGCTGACCGATACCGCGGCGAAGGTCCAGATGCCAGCCCACCGGCGCCGGATCGGGGTGATGATGCAATCCGGCCTGCTGTTCGGGCACATGAGCGTGCTCGACAATGTCGCCTTTGGCCCGCGCAGCCAGCGGGTCAACAGGGCCGAATCACTGCGCCGGGCCCACGAATGGCTCGAACGGATCGGGGTATCCGATCTGTCCCGGCGCAAACCCGGTGAGCTGTCCGGCGGTCAGCAACAGCGGGTCGCACTGGCCCGCACCCTGGCGGCCAACCCCGATGCGCTGCTGCTGGACGAGCCCACTTCCGCCCTCGACGTTCGCGTCTCGGCAGGCCTGCGCGGCGTGCTGCACGAGGTAACCGCGGGACGCACCACCGTCCTGGTCAGCCACGACCTGCTGGATATCGTCTCGATCGCCGAAGAGGTGCTGGTGATCGAGGATGGCCGGGTGGCCGAGCGGGGACGCACTACCGAGTTGCTGGCCCGGCCGAGCTCAGCCTTTGCCGCACGGTTGGCCGACGTGAACATCATCAGGGGCGAATTCGATGGCCGGGAAACCCTCAACGCAGGCCCCCTGCACATCACCGGCAGGCCCGATGATGGTGCTGCGTCCGGCACGGGTATCGCCACCCTGCGGCCGGGCTCGATCATGGTTTCGCTGGCCGAGCCGTCGACCAGTGCCCGCAATGTCTGGCCCGGCCAGATCAGCACCCTGCTCACCATGGCCCATGCGGTGCGGATCAGGGTCGATGTCGGGGGCGGGATCGAACTGGCTGCCGATGTGACACCTGCCTCAGCAGCAGAATTGCGCCTCGAGCCGGGTGCCCGGGTCTGGCTTTCAGTCAAGGCCCAGGAAGTGGCTCTCAGCGCAATTCCGTGAGAATTCAGTATTCGATTGTGTCCGTGCCGGTCAGGGTGCCTGAGTGCCCCAGAAGCCGTCCGCGGCGAACAGTTCGGCGACCAACTCGTCGAGCAGGTTCGCCTCGTTGACCAGGTCAAGCACCGTGTAGCGGCTGCGGATCATCCGTGCCCGGAAGTAGGTCTGATGGAAGCGATCCCAATCCAGGTCGATGTCGTCCGGGTGCGCCGGGGCGCCGACCGCACGCAGCATCTGTTGCACCTTGGCCGCAGGCAGCAGCTGGGCGCTCAGCTTGTCGCTCAGCGTCGGCCACTGCTGCTTGAGACCCTCGAGGCGGGCCCGCAACTGGTCGGCATCGATGTACTTGGCCATCGTCTGCTTCATCATCTCGTCGATCAGTGACGAACCAGGGTTCAGGTCGCGTACCTGCTGCTCGGCAGCTGCCCGGTCAGACCAGGCGTCCACGGCGGCATCGACATCGAGGTCGCTGATGTCGCGGCGCAGGAAGGCCTCGTACAGCGCGGTGATCGCCACCGTGCCCAGGGCAACCTTGAAGCCGTGTGACAGCCGCGGGACGGCGTCGACGCCGTGACCCTCCATCTCCCACAAGTGGCTGAACTGGTGCTCCGAACCCGATGCCGGGCGCGAGGACTGGTGGCCCTGCATGGCCAGACCACTCATCAGCAGCCCCTCGGCCAGGTCAGCCGTGGCATCCAGGTCACCGGTGGCCAGGGCCTCCGGGCGGGACAGCGAACCCAGCAGTGGGCCCTGCACCTGTTCCCAGACCCGCTGGTCGATCGCCTCGGTACCGACGGCATCCGACACGATCCAGTCGGCGCCCGCAGTGAGCTTGCCGATCAGGTCACCATAGCCCGAAGCAGTCATCACCAGCGGGGCCTTGGCCATGACATCAGTGGCAGCCACACAGCCGCGAGGGGCAGTGCATTCGCGGGTGTTCTTGAACCCGTCGAGCGCGATGGAGGCACCGAACGCGGTGTAGCCGTCCATGGAGGCTGCGGTGCAGACCACCATGTAGGGCCGTTCGAGCTCGAAGGCCGCCCGCTTGACCAGGTCATTCAGTGTGCCTGCTCCAACTGCAACCGGGATCGCCTCGCCGCGTGCGGCCAGGTCGTCCCGCAGTGAATGGCAGTTGCCCATTTCTGCATACAGCTCAGGTGAGCCGGGGAACACATACGGCTCGAGCTGGTTGATGCCGGCCTCGGTCAGGGCTGCTACGACGTCGTCGCCGGCGGCAGCCATGGTGCGCTCATCGCCCACCACGATTGCCGTCGCGTCACCGAAGCATTCCCGGAAGACCCGGGGCGTCGATGCGATTTCACCCGGCCCGGCAGCCACCACCTTGGTATCGGTGGCGGTCTGCAGGGCGGACTGGATGAGGTCGGAGGTCATGTCAGAGCGCCGCCTCATGGTCGACCATTTCGTGGATCATCGACCGCAGCGCCGGGTAGGTGTCGCAGTACTTGTCGACGTAGAACTGGTAGGCCTCGTGCTTCTCGGCATTCGGCTCCAGCCGGTCGATCTCGTGCACCATCGCCTTGGCGGCCTCCTGCAGGTCCGGGTACAGCCCGGCGCCAACAGCAGCCATCATGCAACTGCCGAGCACCACTGCATCGCCGACCTCGGTCAGGCTGATCGGGACACCAGTGACATCAGCGTGCATCTGGATCCAGTCGCGGCTCTTGGTCGCCCCACCAGCTGCGACCATCTCGCTGACCTCGTACCCGGCAGAGGTCATCGTGCGCAGGATATGGGCGGTGCCGTAGGCGACCGATTCCTGGATCGCGCGGTAGAGGTGCTCGGGGCCGTGACCCAGCGACAGACCCCAGATGATGCCACGGGCCTTGGAGTCGGTGTACGGGGTGCGGTTGCCCTGGAAGTACTCGTTGATGATCAGCCCGTTGGAGCCCGGCGGGAGGTCCTTGGAGGCCTTGTTCAACAGGTCGTACACGTTCAGACCGGTACGGTCAGCAGCCTGCACCAGGTCGCGGGCGAAGTTGTCCTTGAACCACTTCAGCACCGAACCAGTGGAGACCTGGCCACCCTCGACGGTGTACTGGCCCTTGATGACGCCATCGGTGTAGGCGCCGAAGAAGCCGGTGCCGTGGATGGGCTTGTCAGTCTGGCCGGTGAGCACCTGCGAGGAGCCGGTGATCATGGCCATCTTGCCCGGCGAAACGACGCCCAGGCCGATCTGGCCCGCCCAGGCATCCGCCGAGCCCTGCGCGACCGGGGTACCCGGACGCAGACCCAGCAACTGGGCGGCGATCACCGACAGGCCACCAACCGGGGTACCCAGGTCGAGGACGCGCTCGGGAACCTTGTCGAAGACATCGCCGCAGCCGATGTGCTCGTAGAAGTCGACCGGCCAGCCACCCTCGTCACGGTTGTAGTACATGCGGTGGGCGGCCGAGTTGATGTTGACGGTCCACTCGCCAGTCAGCTTGTAGGTCAGCCAGTCCGGGGCGTCCACCAGGTACTTGGCATTGTTGTATGTCTCGGGCTCGTTCTCCTTCAGCCAGGCGGCCTTGAAGGGGAACCATTCGGCGGTCGCCGGGGCGGTGCCGGCGCCGTTGTACAGCCGGGCGACCGAATCAGAGGTCTCGGCGCGAGCAGCCTGCTCAGTGGCGCGCACGTCCATCCACATGATGGCCGGGCGCATCTCCTGGCCCTTGGCGTCCATCGCGACCACGGTCATCGTGGTGGCGTCATATGAGATGCCGGCGATGGCGCTGGCCGGGATGCCCGCATTGGCCATGGCGCGCTTGCAGGAGGCCTGCAGTGCTTCCCACCAATCGGTCGGGCTTTGTTCGGCCCAACCGCCCCGCGGGTACTTGGTGGTGTACGGCGTGGCCGCAAAGGTGACCGGGCGTCCGTTCAGGTCAAAGATTGCAACCCGGCAGCTCTCGGTGCCGAAGTCGATACCGAGCAGGTAGGCGTCGGATGACATTGATTCAAATCCTTTCAGTCGTCGGTCTCGGTCCAGCCGAGCTCAGCCCAGGCGCTGGCCGGGATCAGACGATCAATGCGGTCGAGGATGAAGGAGGGGGTATGCGCAGCATCGAGTGCGCGCACATCATCGGCGGTCGCCTCACCGGTGAGGACGAGTGCCGAAGCCATGTTGGAGTCGATGGCCATCTGGATATCGGTTTGCAGCCTGTCACCGACCATGACGCAGTCCTCCGGCGGAAGGTCGAGACCTTCCAGTGCGAGTCTGGTCATGATCGGATCAGGCTTACCGAAACTGGCCGAGCACTTGACGCTCG
>JBMNPP010000200.1:0-4656 GCA_050943675.1 Brooklawnia sp. | reverse complement strand
CCGGGGGGGTTATACTTGCCGGGGGCGTCCCCCCATTGGGTGCCACGCCCCGTCATTCATGCTGGATTGGTGCTCAGTGCTGGATCAGAGCTTGTTGCCCACCAGGACGGTCAGGTCGACCAGCCGGCTGGAGTAGCCCCACTCGTTGTCGTACCAGGCCAGCACCTTGACCAGGTCGCCGATCACCTTGGTGTAGGAGGCATCGAAGATGCTCGAGTGCGGGTCGCCCTGGATGTCGGTAACGACGATCGGGTCCTCGGTGTAGCTGAGGATGCCCTTGAGCGGACCCTCGGCAGCGGCCTTGACCGCAGCGTTGACCTCTTCAACCGAGGTCTCCTTGGCCGAGACGAAGCTCAGGTCGGTGACCGAGCCCGTGGGCACCGGGACGCGCAGTGCGAAGCCGTCGAACTTGCCCTTCAGCTCGGGCAGCACCAGGGCGACGGCCTGGGCGGCACCGGTCTTGGTGGGGATGATGTTCATGGCGGCGGCGCGGGCGCGACGCAGGTCCTTGTGCGGGCCGTCCATCAGGTTCTGGTCGGCGGTGTAGGCATGGATGGTGGTCATCAGGCCACGCTCGATGCCGAAGGTGTCGTTCAGCACCTTGGCGACCGGCGCCAGGCAGTTGGTGGTGCAGGACGCGTTGGAGATGATGTTGTGCAACTCGGGGTCGTAGTCGCCGTCGTTGACACCCATCACGATGGTGATGTCCTCGTTCTTGGCCGGGGCCGAGATCAGGACCTTCTTCGCGCCAGCGTTGATGTGGGCGGTAGCAGCCTCGGCCTCGGTGAAGCGGCCAGTGGACTCGATCACGATGTCCACACCGAGCTCGCCCCAGGGCAGCGCAGCCGGGTCACGCTCGGCCAGCACCTTGATCTTGTGGCCGTCAGCAGTGATGGAGTCTTCGTCGTAGGTCACCTCACCCGGGAAACGGCCCAGCACCGAGTCGTACTTGAGGAGAGTGGCCAGGGTCTTGTTGTCGGTGAGGTCGTTGGCTGCAACGATCTCGATATCCGCACCGAGTTCCTTGGCGGCGCGGTAGAAGTTGCGGCCAATGCGGCCGAAGCCATTGATGCCAACCTTCACGGTCATGTGTGGGGTCTCCTTCAGAGATGGGCGTGCCTCATGCCGGGGCACTTGTGCCTGACTTCACGGTCGCAGCCCACTCTATCGAACTGATCCGCACATGGTGAAAGTCCATATATCACGTTGCCAAAACACACCGTTTGTGTTCGATGTGTTCAGCGGTTCACCCCTCGTCCTCCAGCATCTCGGGTGTCAATGCTGCATCGGTGGCCGGGATGCCCTGTTCCGCGGCTGCCTTGTCGGCCATCGCCAGCAACCGCCTGATCCGCCCGGCGATAGCGTCCTTGGTCAACACCGGGTCATGCAATTGGCCGAGTTCTTCCAGGCTGGCCTGCTTGTGCTCCAGGCGCAGCAGCCCTGCAGCCCTCAAGTGATCGGGCACCTCATCGCCCAGGATCTCCAGGGCACGAGTGACGCGGGCACCGGCAGCCACTGCGGCGCGGGCCGAGCGGCGCAGGTTCGCATCATCGAAATTGGCCAGTCGGTTTGCCGAGGCTCGCACCTCGCGACGGACCCGGCGTTCCTCCCAGGCCAGCACCGAATCATGGGCACCCATGTGGGTCAGCATCGCCGCGATCGAGTCACCATCGCGGATGACCACCCGGTCGACCTGTCGCACCTCGCGTGCCTTGGAGGCAATGTCGAGTCGTCTGGCTGATCCGACCAGGGCCAGGGCTGCCTCGGAACTGGGACAGGTGACCTCCAGCGACATCGACCGTCCCGGCTCGGTGAGCGAGCCGCGGGCCAGGAAGGCCGCTCGCCACACGGCAGCCTGCTCATTGAGCCTGGACCCGACCACTTGCGGCGGGAGGCCCCGGACCGGACGTCCCTTGGAGTCCACGAGCCCGGCCTGCCGGGCCAGCGCCTCACCATGGCGGACCATCCGCAGCACATAGCGGGTGCCACGGCGGATCCCGGAACTGTTGATGACGAGCAATTCGGACTCGAACCCGTACAGCTCAGTGACCGCCTTGCGCAACCGGCGCGCGGCCCCACCAGTATCCAGCTCGGCCTCGATGACGATCCGGCCGCTGACCAGGTGCAATCCCCCGGAAAAACGCAACATGCAGGCCACTTCGACAGCGCGGGTTTCGGGTTTCAGCACCCGCACGGTCGCCAATTCAGATTTCACTTGTTGCGTCAAGGCCATCTCGCGATCATCCCACATTCACCCCGAGCGGACTGGGCAAGTGGCTTTGGCCCCTGTCAACCCACCATCAGGTCGCGGTAGACCGAGGCCAACCGCAGCGGGTCATGGCGAGCGGTACCGTCGTGCCGGCGCACATCAGTCAGCAACAGCTCCGCACCCAGGCATTCAGCGAAGGTCTGCAGGTTGGGGTCGCCGTCAGCAAAGGCTGCATCAGCGACGATGACGTCCAGCCGCAACTGGGGTGCATGCTCGGCCAGGATCTCCAGGTGCCGGGCCGCACTGAGACCCTCGGTCTCGCCTGCCGGCGCGATATTCAGGGTGAGCACGCGGCGCCCCGGTGATGCGGCGATCGCCTGGGCCAATTGGGGTACCAGCAGGTGCGGCAGTACCGATGTGAACCACGAACCCGGCCCGAGCACCACGAAGTCGGCCTCGGCCAGCGCGTCCAGGGCCTCGGGGCAGGCCGGGGGCTCATCGGGCACCAACCTGATCTCGAGCACCTGGCCCCTGGTGACGGCGACCTCGTGCTGGCCACTGACCACCACCGACTCGTCCGGATTCTCTGGATGGACACCGACCACATCGGCCTCGATGGTGAGCGGCACCTGCGACATCGGCAGGACCCGGCCCTGGACGTGCAGCAATTGGGCAACCAGGTCGAGCCCGGTGACGGCATCAAATTGTTGCCAGACCCCAGTAATCAGCAGGTTCCCGATCGCGTGGCCGTTGAGCGGCCCCGGGCTATGGAAGCGGGATTGCAGGATACTGGCCCAGCGCCGCCCGATCACGTCATTGCCGCACAGCGCGGCCAGTGCCATCCGCAGGTCGCCGGGTGGCAGGCCACCCAGTTCACGACGCAATCGCCCCGATGAGCCACCGTTGTCGGCCACCGTGACCACCGCAGTCAGGTCATTGGTCACCTGCCGAAGCGCCTGCAGGGAGGCCGAGAGGCCATGCCCGCCGCCCAGCGCGACAACACGCGGGCTCTCATCAGCTCGCATCGCTCACTCACGTCCCAGGTCTCGGTGCAGCACACTGACCTGCCGCCCGGCGGCCCGCAACCGGGCGGCGAACGCCTCGCTCATCGCAGTGCTGCGGTGCTTCCCGCCGGTACAGCCGATGGCGATGGTCGCGTTCAGCTTGCCCTCGCGCTCGTAGCCGGGGGCGATGGTGTTGATCAGCCCTTCCAGCTGATCGAGGTATTCCGCGGCCCCGGGCTGGCCAAGCACATACTCACTCACCTCAACCGCGAGCCCGGTTTGGGGACGCAGGTGCGGCACCCAGTGGGGGTTGGGCAGGAAGCGCACGTCGAAGACCATGTCGGCGTCGACCGGTACCCCGTTCTTGAAGCCGAAGCTCATGATCTGGAACCGGGTGGCCTGCTCGTCGCCAGTGGAATAGATGTGCCCGACCCGGTGCGACAGTTGGTGCACCGTGAGGTCGGATGTGTCGATAACCACATCGGCCTCAGCGCGCAGGTTGCTCATCATCCGGCGTTCCTTCGCGATCGCCTGCACAATGCTGCCGGCACCCTGCAGTGGCAGCGGTCGCCGGGACGAATCCTGGCGCCGCACGATGGCCTCATCGCTGGCCTCCAGGAAACAAATTTCCTTGTTGATGCCCTGGGCCTCGAGTTGGGCCAGTACCAGAGGCAACTGGTCGAACATCTCGCGGGAACGCACATCCAGACCGACAGCCAGCCTGTCCTGTCCCCCACGCCGGGCCGTCTCGATCAGCTGGGGCAACAGGCTGGGCGGCAGGTTGTCGACCACGAACCAACCCAGGTCCTCCATCGCGTGCATCGAGGTACGGCGGCCGGCACCGGACATGCCTGTCACGATTACCACTCGCGGGGCCTGGGCGATGGACTGCTGGGGCTCGATCACGTCCCCATTATCGCCCAGTGCCCCCGCAGTGGGGCTCACAGCTCGGTAACTTCGCCCGTAGCGGTATTTACTGCGACTCCCGCGTCATCGCTGCGGAGCGCATCCAGCACTGCCCGGGCGGTGGTCGGCCCGAAGCCGGGCAGGGCCTGCAACTCCGCCAGGCTTGCCGAGCGCAGCTTCTTCAGACTGCCGAAATGGGTCAGCAGGGTGGCCCGACGCACCTGGCCGAGCCCGGGGACACCGTCCAGCACGGACTCCACCATCGCCTTCGAGCGGCGGCTGCGGTGGTGCGCTATGGCGAAGCGGTGCGACTCATCCCGAACCCGCTGCAGCAGGTAGAGCCCCTCCGAGGTCCTCGGCAGGATCAACGGGTAGTCCTCGCCTGGCCGCCATACCTCTTCCAGGCGTTTGGCCAGCCCGATCAGCTCGACCTCGTCGGCGAGCCCGAGGTCGTCCAGCACCTGCTGGGCGGCGTTCACCTGCGGCAGGCCACCATCGACGACCACCAGTGCCGGTGCATAGGCGAACTTCAACGGC
>JBMNPP010000199.1:0-4663 GCA_050943675.1 Brooklawnia sp. | reverse complement strand
GGTCATCACCTGGCTGTACTGGTCGGGGGTGATCCAGCCACCACCAGAGCCCCGTGTCGAATCCATCGCGACGATCCGCAGGCCCGAGGTGTCATGCACCGTCTGTGCCTGCTGGTAGGCCACGAAGTGTTCTGCGAAGGGGTCATCCCCGGTGCGGGGGTGGTCGTGGTTGCCGCGGGTGGCCACCCAGTCGGTGCCCGCCAGACCGTAGCCGTCCAGCAGTGATCGCGCCCGCAGCACCTCGTCGGTGCGATTGCCGTAGGTGAGGTCACCATTGACCACCAGCAGCGGCCGCCCACGCCGGGTCACCAGGTCGTGCAGGGTCGCGGCGGTCATCAGTTCGGGATAGTCGACCTGCTCGGGATGTGGCCGAACCGAGGTGGGTAGCGGGCCCAGCACGATGCCCTGCCGCTTCTCGCCGATGTGGATGTCGTTGACCAGCGCGATGGTGGTCAGGTAGCTGCCGGGTGGGGGAGTCAGGGTGGTGAATTCCAGTGTCTGCTCGGCGCAGCCGGATCGTCGGGTGGTGCGCAGGCCTGCGCGAGCAGGGTGCCCGTCCGAGCTGGCCCGGAAACGGTAGCGGCACCCCGGCTCGAGCCCGCTCACCTCGACCACGTGGAAGGCCCGCGGCGTCGGATCGTCGTGTACCAGACGCAAGGCCCCGTCGGTCGGGCCCAGCAACAGTTCCGTGCCGGCAGTGACCGGGTGTGGCACACCGCCCAGCCAGGACCCGCGGGTGATCCAGGTGATCACCGCGCTGGTCGGCGTCACAGTAACCACCTCGAGGTCGCTGACGACCATTCGGGAACGCCCGGTCTGGCGTTGTGCCCGGGTCTTGGTTCCCTGCGGCTGGAGGCTCACACACACGAGCGTAGCGCGCCGCCCGGCTGCTGTCGGGTTGCTGCCAGTGCAGGGCGACCGACGGGCTTTGGTCTGCCGGTAGAGTCCCATGCCATGGCGTCCCAGTTGCAACCGCACGTGGTTACCATCGTCGTCAACCCACGTTCAGGCCGGGGACGCGCAGCCCGGCTCCTGCCGCAGGTGACCCAGGCCTTCGGTGAATCGATGCCCGGCTCGCAGATCAGGGTGGTGCGAACCAGGGACTACGCCGATGCCCGCGAGCGCGCCCGGGCAACCGTGGCCGCCTCGCTGCCTCCGCCCGAGGGCCAGCGCCCCGACGTCCTGGTCATGATGGGTGGCGACGGCATGGCCAGCCTCGGGTTGAATGCCTGCGCTGGGAGCCATGTGCAACTCGGCGTGGTCCCAGCCGGCACCGGGGATGATTTCGCTCGCGGGGTGGGGATCCCGCGTAACCCGCTGGCCGCCGCAGCAGCCGTCGCCTCAGGCATCACCAGGCGGATCGACCTGACGCTGGCCAGTGGCGCCATGGCCGATCAGGCGACCAGTCGCTATGTCGGCTCGGTCGTTTCGACCGGTTACGACGCGAAGGTGAATTATCGGGTCAACAACAGCCGGATCAACCTGGGGGCGGCTTCCTATGGCTCAGCGGTGCTGCT
The DNA here is from genome assembly GCA_050943675.1 of Brooklawnia sp. Classification (GTDB taxonomy): domain Bacteria; phylum Actinomycetota; class Actinomycetes; order Propionibacteriales; family Propionibacteriaceae; genus Brooklawnia. The sequence continues at coordinate 3,146 of JBMNPP010000199.1, read as the reverse complement.
TGAAATCGCCCAACTCAAACCGCTGGACTACCGCCTGGTCATCGACGGTGAGCACCGCCAGATCAAGGCCCTGCTCGTGGCAGTGGGCAATGCGGGCTACGTTGGTGGTGGCATCCACCTGTGTCCGCGGGCCGATCCGGCCGACGGCCTGCTCGACCTGACCATCATTGCACCGGTCAGCCGACTCACGCTGGTGAGGTTGTTCCCGCTGCTGTTTCGTGGTGACTTCGTCGACCATCCGGCGATCACCCACCTGCGTGCCCGCGAGGTGCTGCTCGATGGCGATGGACTGGTGCCGATGGCTGACGGTGAAGACCTGGGGCGCACACCGCTGCGGCTGACCTGTGAACCGGGCGTCCTGGAAGTGCTGGTGGGTGACCAGGCATGACTGATCCGATTGCCGAGTTTGCGGCAGGCTACGACTTCAGCTTCGACGAGTTCCAGGTGGCGGCCTGCCGGCACCTGGCTGATGGCCGGGGCGTGCTGGTGGCCGCCCCCACCGGCTCGGGCAAGACCGTTGTGGGTGAGTTCGCCTGCTGGCTGGCCCTGGACACCGGACGCAAGTGCTTCTACACCACACCGATCAAGGCGCTGAGCAACCAAAAATACCATGACCTGGTCGCCCGCCACGGAGCCGACCGGGTCGGGCTGCTCACCGGGGACACATCGATCAATTCCGAAGCGCAGATTGTCGTGATGACGACCGAGGTGCTGCGGAACATGATCTACGCCAGTTCCGACACCCTCGCCGGGTTGGGGTATGTGGTGCTCGACGAGGTGCACTACCTGGCTGATCGTTTCCGGGGGCCGGTCTGGGAGGAAGTCATCCTGGGCCTTGCCGACAGCGTCGCACTGGTCGCCCTGTCGGCCACGGTGAGCAATGCCGAAGAATTCGGTGAATGGCTCGACGAGGTGCGCGGTGGCGTGGACGTCGTGGTCAGCGAGCAGCGCAGTGTGCCGCTCTACCAGCATGTGCTGGTTGGACGCCGCCTGCACGACCTGTTCGGTGACGACGGAAAGGTGAACTCCGAGCTGACGCGGCTGGCCAAGGAGGAATCCCGGGCGATCCGGGATGACGCACGTCGCCCCCGTGGCCGCTCGACGAGGGCCAGGATCGAGAGCCGGCAGCGGGCACGTGGCAGGGTCGGCACGATCCGGCCACCCCGGCGCGATGGCGCTGTGGAGGCGCTGGCCGACCGCGATCTGTTGCCGGCGATCTTCTTCATCTTCAGCCGGATGGGCTGCGACCAGGCCGTGCGGCACCTGCTTGGTTCGGGCCTGCGGCTGACAACATCGGCCGAGCGGCACCGCCTGCTCGAGATTGCCGACCGGCATGCCGGGCAACTCGATGAGGCCGACAAGCAGGCGCTGGAGTGGGACACCTTCATCGCCGCACTCGAACGCGGCATAGCAGCCCACCATGCCGGGCTGCTGCCGACCTTCAAGGCAATTGTCGAGGAAGGCTTCACCCAGGGACTCATCAAGGTCGTTTTCGCCACAGAGACCCTGGCCCTGGGCATCAACATGCCGGCCCGGACGGTGGTGCTGGAAAAACTGGTCAAGTTCAATGGCGAGATCCACGCCGAGATCACGCCGGGGGAGTACACCCAACTGACCGGCCGGGCGGGCCGGCGGGGCATCGACGTCGAGGGTCATGCAGTGGTCTTCTGGCAGCCGGGGCTCGACCCGAAGGCGTTGGCCGGGTTGGCCTCGCGGCGCACGTACCCGCTGCGCTCGAGTTTCGCACCCACTTACAACATGGCGGTCAACCTGGTCGGAACCGTGGGTCTGGTCCGGGCCCGGGCCCTGCTTGAGCAGAGCTTCGCCCAGTTCCAGACAGACCGTCGCGTCGTCCAGTTGGCCCGACAGGCAAGCCGCGACGACGAACAGGCAGCGCAATGGTGGGAGCAGGCCGAATGTGAACTCGGGGACTTCAGGGAGTACGCCCAGTTGCGCGAGGCGATCAGCCAGACCGAGGGCGAGTTGGTGCGGCTGCGCAAACGTGACCACCAGACCGAACTGGTTGACTCGCTGCTGGGTCTTGAGCCGGGCGATGTGTTCTGGGTTCCGGCCGGGAAGCACCAGGGCTGGGCAGCGGTGGTCAGCCCTGGTTCGGGGCAGCAGCCGGCTCCCCGGGTGATGACAGCAGAGCGCCAAATGGTGCAACTGACCGATAAGGACATCAACCAGATTGTCACGGCAGTCTCACGAGTGCGCCTGCCCAAGAAGTTCAACCAGCACTCGGCAGCCGACCGGCGCAGGCTGGCCAACTCGCTGGCCGGCCGGATCGAGACGCTGGGTGAGCGGCCGATCAGGGCCCCCAAACCCCGCCCGGACCTCGAGCTGACCCAGCAGATCGCTGAACTGAGGGCCGAGATGAAGGCCCATCCCTGCCACGATTGCCCCGACCGTGAAGTGCACGCCAGGGCAGCGGAGCAGGCCTTGCGGTTGGGCCGTGAACACAACCAGTTGCGTGCCCGGGCCAGTGCCCGCAGCAAGTCGATCGCCACCCAGTTCGATCGCATCTGTGCGGTGCTGGGTGCCCTGGGCTACCTGGATGGTGAGGTGGTCACCCAGGACGGTGCGATGCTGGCCCGCATCTACAATGAACTCGACCTGGTGGTCGCCGAGGTGATCCGGGCCGGGGTGCTGGACGACCTCGACGTACCCCAACTGGCTGCCGTGCTGTCGAGCCTGGTCTACGAATCCCGGCCGGCAGCCGGTGGGCGGGTCACCCGGATGCCCGACCGCGAATCCGAGATCGCCCAGAGTGCCCTGCGCAGGGTCTGGATCGAACTGGGCAAAGTCGAGCGCGACAACCGCGTCGAGCGTTCACCGGCCCCCGATATCGGTTTCGCCGAGGCCGCCTACGCCTGGGCCGCCGGGGCGTCGCTGGCGACCGTCCTGCAGCAAAGTGAACTGCCGGCCGGTGACTTCGTGCGCTGGGTGCGTCAGGTTGTCGACCTGGCCGGGCAGATCGCCCAGGCTCCCGGAGTCGGGGTGCTGGCGCGTAGCTGCCGGCAGCTGGTTGGGGCGATGCGTCGCGACATCGTCGCCTTCGACCCGGACCAGGACTGAGCGCATCCGGCGGGCTGTCCATCCGGCTGCCCGCGGTTTCGATGGGTGCACCTTCGGGAATACCCTGT
>JBMNPP010000198.1:0-4741 GCA_050943675.1 Brooklawnia sp. | reverse complement strand
GATTACCCGCTGCACGACGCCTCCACCCGCGACCTCTTCCACCGCTTGGGTGAGCGACTGGGCCTGGTGCGCACCGGCGGCTCGGACCACCACGGCCTGGGCAAGGTGAACCACGACCTGGGCTGCCGGACCACCCGCGAACCGGCATACCGGGAGCTGTCGCGGCGGATCAGTGCGCGCGGGGGAGTGGCCAACTAGTCCAAATCCCGTCTGGGGCGGGCTACCGAAGCAGAAGCGTCGTACATCAACGTCGAGCCTGCACTGCCGGTTGGTGAATACTCGCTCACGACTGGCGACGTCCCCGTTGATGGATTCTGGTCGATCTCGCTGCTGAACATGCCATTCATCAGCCGCGCTGCAGCAGAATCGAGTGCTCTCCGCTGAAGAATTCGTGCTGCCAAGCAGCAGCTCCTCTGCGCCTGACGGGCACCGCCGCGAACGGGCTGACACCGTCAGCGGTGGTTCGACGTCGATTCGCGGCGAGGCTTCAGTGGGGGCACCAGATCCGTGATGATTGAGGCAGCACGGTGGCAACGCACCGGCACCGCCCCGACTGCCGAACGGAGCCGAGATGGATCACACACACGAGGTCGCTGCTCTCAGGGCCCGCATTGAGCAGCTCGAGGCCCAGAACCAGCAGCTCGGCGATAAGGCGTTGGGTGCGACAGACGCCGCGCCGACCGCAGCGAAGAAGAGCATCGGCCGACGCATCCTTGCCATCATGCTGATCATGGTGGGCATGCTGCTCGCACCGGTCGCGCTGATTGGCGGCTGGGCGAAGTACGAGCTGGTCGACACCGACCGTTTCGTGCAGACCTTCGGCCCGCTCGCAGATGACCCCGATCTGCAGCACTTCATCGCCACCCAGACCGAGCAGGCCATCTTCGACGCGCTCGACATTGACGCCCTGGTCGGCGACGCGTTCTCCGCCTTCGCCTCGCTCGACCTGCCTCCGCGAACGCAGGCGGCTATCCTGCTGCTCGAAGAGCCTGCCGCGGCAGGAGTGCGCTCGCTCATCTCCTCCTCCGTCGAGCAGGTGGTCGCGTCGCCCCAGTTCGCACAGATCTGGGAGCGGGCTCTCGGCGAGACCCACAGCCGTGCGATCGCCATCCTTCAGGGCGCCCCGAACACGGCGCTCCAACTCGACGACGGAACGCTCTCGCTGCACCTGGGGGTGGTGATCGCCGCCGTGAAGCAGGCGCTCGTCGATCAGGGGCTGGGCTTCGCCAGCGCGATCCCCGAGATCGACCGGACGGTCCCCATCGTGGCCTCCGACTCCTTGGCCCTCGCGCGCACCCTTTACCGGCTGGTCGTGGCGGTCGGTACATGGTTGCCCTGGGTCGTGTTCGGCATGCTGGCACTCGGCATCGCGGTGGCGCCGGACCGGCGACGGACTCTCGCCTGGGCTGGTGCGGGCCTCGCCCTCTCGATGCTGCTACTCGCGGCTGGCCTGGCCATCGGGCGACAGTTCTTCGTTGGCACGGTGAGCCCATCGATCATGCCGGGGGCAACCGCGCACGCGCTCTTCGAACAGGCCACTGCGTTCCTCTCGTCGACGATTCTCGCACTCGTCGTGCTCGGCATTGCATGTGCCGTAGGCGGCTGGCTGACAGGCCCCTCGAGGCTGGCACTCGCGATCCGGGGAGCGGGGAACAACGCCTTCTCCGTTGTGCGCGAAGCCGCCGATCGACACGGGCTCGGCACTCGCCGGCCAGGCCACAACTAGTCCTGCGAGTCGTTGTGTTGCACACGGTCGAACCATCCCTGCTCACGGTCAGTTGTGGTCAGGGGCCGGGGTTGCCGGCAGGCTAGGCTGTGCAGGGTTGGTCACGAAGTTGAAGGAGCCAGGTGAACGTGAGCACTGACAACGAGGCGACGCTGCGGGCCTCACAGGCGCGAAGCGATGCGATCGAGGCTGATCTGGGCGTGCATCCCGAGCGTTACCGGATGCTCACAGGCGACCGTCCGACAGGGAAGCTGCACATCGGTCACTACTTCGGTTCGTTGAATAACCGGGTCAGGCTGCAGGACCTTGGACTGGATACCTGGGTGCTCATCGCCGACTACCAGGTTATCTACGACCGCGACGGCGTCGGCGAGCTGAGGTCCAATGTGCTCAGTGCACTGGCCGACTACCTGGCTGCAGGCATCGACCCGGCCAGGTCGACAATCTTCGCCCACTCATCGGTGCCGGCACTCAACCAGTTGCTGCTGCCGTTCCTGTCAGTGGTGACCGACGCCGAATTGCGTCGCAACCCCACCGTCAAGGACGAATTGGCCAACTCTGACCGGCCGATGAGCGGCCTGATGCTCACCTTCCCGGTACACCAGGCGGCCGACATCCTGTTCTGCAAGGCCAATGTGGTGCCGGTCGGCAAGGACCAGCTGCCCCATATCGAGGTCACCAGGCTGATCGCACGACGCTTTGATGAACGCTATGGCCGAGCCAACCCCGATGTGCCGATCTTCCCGCAGGCCGATGCGCTGCTCTCGCAGGCGCCAGCCATCCTGGGGCTGGACGGCACCAAGATGAGCAAGTCGCGCGGCAATGTCATCGAATTGGGGATGACCGCTGACGAGACCGCAAAGTTGATCAAGAAGGCCAGGACCGACGCCGACCGGCACATCAGCTACGACCCGGTGAATCGTCCCGAGGTATCCAACCTGGTGATGCTGACCGCGATCAGCACCGGACGCACACCCGAGCAGGTCGCCGAAGAACTCGGGGACGCTGGCGGCGGTGGCCTGAAGAAGGCCCTGACCGAGGCCCTCAATGAGCATCTGGCCCCGATCCGGGCCCGCCGGGCTGAATTGGTGGCTGCACCGGACTATCTGTGGCAGGTGTTGCGGGACGGAAACCAGAAGGCCAATGAGGTGGCCGAGGCGACGCTGGCCGAGGTCAACCAGGCCATGCAGATGAACTACTGAACAGCAGGCCCGCCCGCACTGTTGAGTACTTGCGGGCCTGCCGTCCTGCGGATGTCGAGTCTGCTCAGTTGAAGTAGGAACCACCATTGATGTCGGTGATGCTGCCGGTCACAAAACCGGCGGCCTCGTTGCTGGCCAGCCACAGGATCGGGCCGGCGACGTCCGCGGGGTAGCCCGGCTTCTTCAGTGCGATACCCTCGATTGCTGCGGCGCGTCCCTCTGCGGTGTTGAACTGCTCGTGGAACGGGGTGTCGAGGATGAGCCCCGGCGCCACCGCGTTCACCCTGATCTGTCGGGGCGCCAACTCCTTGGCCATCGCCATGTTGAACGCGAACAGGGCAGCCTTGCTGGTCGCATAGGCTGCTGCACCCTTCCCGGCGCCGTTACGACCGGCCAACGAGGCAACGTTGATGATGGAGCCGCCATCGGACAGGTGGGGCAGTGCTGCCCTGGTCACCAGGAAGGTGCTGGTCACGTTGACATCCATGACCTTGTGCCACAGTTCAAGGCTCATGTCGGATATCAGTGAGCGCTGCACCAGCCCGCCGGCATTGTTCACCAGCACGTCAAGACCACCCAGGTCTGCCGCCACCTGCCCGACCACCTCGTTGACCTGCTCTTCGCTGGTGGCATCAAGGTGGTAGGCGATTGGCCGGTGGCCATGGTCATCAGTCAGGTCATCGAGCAGCGCATCGCTGGGTTCATGGGTGTAGTAGGTGAACCCGACCTGGGCGCCCGCCGCCGCGAAGGCGCGCACTACGCCCAGCCCGATACCGATACCGCCACCGGTGACCAAGACCTTCTTGCCAGAGAAATCAAGCTTCATGTGCTCGATTGTGGCAGGCCGGCCCCGGCCACGTTACGCGCTACTGCTCCTTGGGCTGGTCCCGCTCGACGATCTCACCGTTGCGGCGCCGGACCCGCTTGCGGCGAGGCCGGTTTGACCTGGCCTTTTCCTGGCCACGGCGTTGATGCGGACGGCGAGCCGGCCGGTCACGATCACGCTGTGGCGCAGAGGCTTCGGCGATCCGGCCCTTGACCTCGGCAGGGATCTGCAGCTCTTCGAGCAGGTGGGGGCTGGTCGAGTAGGTCTCGGCCGGCTCTTCGAAGTCAAGGTCGAGGGCCTTGTTGATGATCTTCCAGCGGGTGATGTCGGCCCAGTCGACCAACGTCACAGCGATGCCTGAATTGCCGGCCCGCCCGGTGCGTCCGATCCGGTGCACATACTGCTGCGGATCATCGGGCACTTCGTAGTTCAGGACGTGGGTGACGCCCTCAACGTCAATGCCCCGGGCCGCAACATCGGTGGCCACCAGGACCTTGGTGGCCCCGCGCCGGAACTTCTTCAGCGTCCGCTCGCGCTGGGCCTGGTTCAGGTCACCGTGGATCGAGGCGGCATCGAAACCGCGATCAGCCAGCTCGTCGGCCAACCGCTGCGCTGAACGCTTGGTGCGGGTGAAGACCATCATCTTGCCGACCGCCGGTGATTGCAGCAGCTTGCCGATGATCTCGGGCTTGTCCAGGTCATGGGCCTGGTACACGAACTGCACGGTGTCGGGGACGGTCGCCTGCGCGTCATGGCCCTCGGCGCGCACATGGACCGGCTGGTTCAGGTTGGTGCGGGCCAGGGCGATGATCTGGGCGGGCATGGTGGCGCTGAACAGCAGTGTCTGCTTGCTGCGCGGGGTCATCGTGGTCAGGCGCTCGACATCGGGCAGGAAGCCCAGGTCGAGCATCTCGTCGGCCTCGTCGAGCACCAGGCACTTCACATGCTTCAGGACCAGCTTCCCCTGCCCGGCCAGGTCCAGCAGCC
>JBMNPP010000197.1:0-4816 GCA_050943675.1 Brooklawnia sp. | reverse complement strand
CTCGCGCTCGACGAGATCGGCAACCTCGCACCCCTGCCGTCCCTGCCGACGTTGATGGCCGAAGGCGGCGGCACCGGCATCACCACACTGCCCGTCCTCCAATCGCTCGCCCAGGCACGCGACAAGTGGTCCGATCACCAAGCCGGAGCGATCTGGGACGCCGCGATCGTGAAGCTCATCCTCGGTGGCGCCTCGAACAGCCGTGACCTCCAAGACCTCACCACCCTCATCGGCGAACGCGACGAATACACCGACTCGATCACGCTCGGTGACCACGGGACCAGGTCGAACCAGCGCTCCGTGCGGCGGGTGCCGATCCTGCCACCCGACCGCATCCGCACCCTCCCGTTCGGCACCGGCGTCACCCTGCTGCGCTCCGCGCCGCCGATCATCACCGACCTGACCGCCTGGCCCACCCGTCCCGACGCCGACACCCTCAAGCGGGATCGTCGTGAACTGGAACAGCTTCTCCAGGTCGGACCTGCAGGGCAGGACGAGTAGCCCGGGGCGGTCGGTGCACCTGACCGGTACCAGCAGCCCACACCACCAGCGGGTTGCATCCACGAGTTGAGAGGTACCGCGTCATGGCCATCCGCACCCAGGAATCCCTGTCCGGGTTCATCGCATCCGACCCGCAGCTGACCTACACCGAACGCGGCGATGCCCGCTTCTACGCCCGCTACGGCCAGGAGAACTTCCAACGCGCAGAAGACGGCACCTTCACCAAACTGGAACCCTCCTTCGGCAACCTCGTGCTCTACCGCGCCACCGCCGAACGCGCCTTCGAACGCTTCACCAAAGGCGACCAGTTCGTCGCCGAAGGCTACGCCCACGACTACACCTACGAACGCGACGGACAACGCATCGCCGGCGAAGAGTTCGTCGCCAAGAAGATCGGCCACGACACCGCCCGCACCCGCTACGACGTCGACCGCGCACCCCGCCAAGCACTCGAACGCCAGGCGGCTGGGCAGGCCTTCGAACCACCCCAGCACCAGCAAGCCGCACCGGCTGCCGACAGCCTCAGCATGTGACCCGGGGAGCACCGATCATGAACACTCACGCACCCGAGCCCGACGACCAGTATGAGGACCCCGGCATCCTCGACGACCACCCCCACACCCCTGACACCAGCGCGCTGCCAGAACCACCGCACCCGATCAACTGGAACCTCCTGTCCGCGCAGGATCTGGAAGCCGAGCTGCTGGAGCTGAACCGGTGGGTCGACTGGCTCCGCCACACCTACGGCCTACCCGCCGCGGTCATCCCGCCCTACTGGCACCGCCACCCCGAACTGGTCTGGGAACTGTCCGCGCTGCACCTGCACTGGCTATGCGCCTACGACCCCGAACAAAACGGCTCCGCACCCCTGGGATGGCACCGCGACTTCGCCGACGCCCGCCACCGCCTGCGCGACTGGGTCACCGCCTCCGGCACCCGCCTGGACCGAGACCGACCCACCCGCCAAACCACCTGGCCCGGCGAAGAACCCCAACCCACCCACGACGAGACCGTCATCACCGACCGAGACGCCGACTTCGTCCAACACGTCATCGACCAAGTCAACGAACGACAAGCCGCCGAAGACGCCTTCTACGCCAGCCTGGATGACCGGGGATGACTGATGGCTTCCCCCGCAGAGGAGATCTTGGAGGCGTTTGAGTTCACTGAGGCAGCCCGTGAGAGTTTTAGGCGCGGCTGGCAGGCCGGTTGCACGGCACTGAACGTGGCACAGCCACCGCCAGTGGTACTCATGGAGCTCGCCAGTACGGTCGAGATACTCGCAGACTCAGGTATCCACCGGAGTGATGGTCATCCGCTCGGAAGCGGGTCCTGGCCCGGGCGCAATGTCGATGCGGCGGATGAGCCGTCGTAGCAGCGACCGACGCTGGCTCAGCGAGCGCTCGTTCCAATTGGCAACCAGCCCCGCCGGGTCGTCGATCACTGTGGGGTCTTGGTCCATGGCATCGATCTGTTGCTGCAGTGTTTCGATCCGCGCTTCCACATCCTCCAACAACGACACCAACAACCGCACCATATTGCCTTTGAACTCCTGGCTCCCCTGGCGGGCCAGGAGTTCATCACGCTCAGCTCGGGCCTCCTCCAGAGACGTGAACAGACTCTTCAGGGCCTGATCGGAGTTCGCGGCCCGGCGTTGTGCGCGAGCCCGGGCCACGGACTCGTCAGTGAGCTGTGCAAAGAACCAGCCCAACACGTGCGCTTCACCCTGTGCCGCGTCGATGACACACGCGATGTCGCAGTGACCGCGACCACGCTTACGGTTCGCCATGCACCGATAAGCGTACTGCTGATACTTCTCTCCCGAGGCCCTCCTCCGCGTCTTGTTGTGGCCGTACAACCGATCACCACACTGGCAGAAAACCAAGCCCGTCAGCAGCCACTCATGCGACCCCCACGGTCGACGAGTGCGTGAGGTCTTCGCTTCCTCCAACCGCTTCTTCACCCGTAGCCAAGTCACCCAGTCACAGACGGGCTCTTGTGAAATGACCGGGTCACCTTTCGCATCACGCGCGATGTAGTCAAGCAAGTTGAGCTTCACACCGCGCTGATGCTCGGGCACCTGCCGCATCCGGTAGCCCACCATGCGGGGCGAGACTAATGCTCGATAGATCGTCGCTTCGTAGATCGGCGCGCCCTTGGCTGTAGTGATGCCGTACTCGGCCTTCCAGTAGTCCGCGATGCGTGCCAAGCTCACGCCGTCCAACACCAGTTCCACTGCACGCTTGAGAGCTGGATGCTCTACTGGGTGAGGCACAAGTCGCACGCCGGTGCGGCCCTGTTCATCGGTCACCCGGGGACCTGGTATCCAACCAAGTGGCGGCCTTCCGCCATGATGGAAGCCCGCCTCGGCCAGGTGCCTCTTGGCAGCGAGCTGCCGCTCACTCATCGAGTCAGTCTCGACTTCCGCCATAAGAGCCTTGATCCCGGTGATCAACTTTGCGCCAGCTGTCGCCGTGTTCAGTTCCTGGTCACTGTCCTGGTGCGAGACCAAGTACACGCCAGCCTTCTGACACTGACCAATCCACTCGATGCACTTGGAGGCAACGCGGTTCGTCCGGTCCAGCTTCCAGAACGCCACCGCCTCGACCTTGCCAGCCTGGATGTCTTGATTCAGCTGCCGCCACCCCTTCCGATTGCGCACCGCGGAAGCGCTTGCCGAATCGTTGTCGATGTACTCCCCCAGCACCGTCCAGCCGCCTTCAGTGTTCAGCTTGCGGAGCAGATCGAGTCGCTGGCGTTCAATCGCGTCGGCGCCATCGCGGTGGTACTTCGACAGACGTAGGTAGAGGTAGATGCCCCGGGTGCCCTCGACAGGCTCCTCTGGACCGGTCTGGGTGAATGCCGGGTACACGACAGTTCGGGTCGCGCGTCCGGGACGTGGGTTCGCGGGTCGATCGGTGATGGTCACGGTGCCTCCTGTGATCAGGAGGTGTACTTTCCATCACCGGACTCGTCGAGGAAGAGCACACCGCGGTGGGCCAACGAGATCGCACCGGGACGCGCCACCCGGCTGCCACCACCCACCATTGCGGCCACGGAGGCGTTGTGGTGCGGGTGGGTGAACGGTGGACGCCGGATCAGGCCACCGGCCAGTGCCTCACCGGCCAGCGAGTACACGGCTGACACCTCGAGGGCGTGTTCGTCCGACAGCGGGGGCAGGATGCCCGGCAGGCGTTCTGCCAGCATCGACTTGCCGACGCCGGGAGCGCCGTGCAGGAAGATGTGGTGCCCGCCGGCCGCAGCGACTTCGATTGCCCAGCAACCCTCGCGCTGGCCTCGCACATCGGCCAGGTCGGGCCCCGGTGACTGGTCCACCGGGACAACTTCGGTCTGGCGCGGCGGATCGCCCAGCACCGGGCGTCCGTGCAGCACCTCGACCAGGTCGTCCAGGCAGGACACACCCCAAACCGTCACCCCGGACACCAGGTTGGCCTCGCTGACCTGCTGGGCCGGGACCACGGCATTGGCCAGCCCTGCCTGGCGGGCAGCCAGCAACGCGGGCAGCACACCACGCACTGGCCGGACTCGCCCATCGAGCCCGAGCTCACCAACCAGCACTGCCGAGGAGGCGACCTCAACAGGAACCGTTCCTGACGCCGCCAGCACGGCTGCAACAATGGCCAGGTCGTAGTGTGAGCCCGCCTTTGGCAGGCTGGCCGGTGTCAGGTTGATGGTCACCAGTTGCGAGGGCCAGCTCAGGCCCGCCCCGGCCACAGCGGCCCGGCAGCGGTCGCGCGCCTCGTAGAGGGCAGCGTCTGGCAAACCGACCAGCACAGTGCGTGGCAGCCCGCCACCAATGGCTGCCTCGACCTCGACCAGGGTGCCGGACATCCCCAGCAGGGCCACCGACCAGGCGCTCGCGGTGCTCATCGGATGCCCCGCAGGTGGGTCAGTTCAGCAACCGTCCCCGGGCTCTTGACCAACCCGATCGCGTCCACCCGCAACCCTGACAGTCGCCCGCTGAAACCCCGCCGCCATTGCCAGGCCAGTTGGTGCAGCCGGGCCTGCTTGGCCCAGGTGATCGATTCGAGTGGGTGGCCGTAGCCCAGACCGGTGCGGCTCTTGACCTCGATGATTACGCCAATCGGCGCATCACCGGGCACCGGCTCCAGCGCTATCAGGTCGGCCTCACCCCACTGACAGCGCCAGTTCCGGGCCACCAGCTGCCAGCCGAGTTGTTCGATGTAGTCAGCTGCCGCCTGCTCGCCCCATGCCCCGACCACCTGGCCCGCCCGCGCATTCCGGCTTGATCGTGCCATGCGCACCTCCTTTGGCGCATACCATCAGCGGTCAG
>JBMNPP010000196.1:0-4831 GCA_050943675.1 Brooklawnia sp. | reverse complement strand
CGAACTGGCCAATGAATGGGGCAACCTGGTCAACCGGTCGATCTCGATGGCGCACAAGAATGTCGGTTCCATCCCGGCAGCCGGTGAACTGCTCCCAGTCGATATCGAACTCCTTGAGGCCAGCCGCAACGCGTTCGGGGTGGTGGGTGAGCTGCTTGGTCACCACAAGTTCAAGCAGGCGATCACCGAGGCGATGCGGGTGGTCTCACTGGCCAACCAGTACATCTCGCAAAGTGAGCCCTGGAAGCTGAAGGACGACCCGGTCCGCCGCGACACCATCCTGCACGTCGCGCTGCAGGTGGTCAGTGATGCCAACACCCTGCTCACCCCATTCCTGCCGCACGCAGCCCAGAAGATCTTTGAACTGCTCGGTGGGCAGGGCGTGTGGGCGGCGCAGCCGGTGATCAAGCAGGTCGACGAGGGAGAGGGCACCGCGAGCTACCCGGTGCTCACCGGCGACTACGCCTCCGAACAGGCGGTGTGGGAATCAAGACCGATCGTGGTCGGCACGCCGCTGGCCAAACCCACACCGCTGTTCCGCAAGTTGGACGACAAACTCGGTCAGACCGGCCCGGAGTGGGCGCCGATCGCCTGAGCCTTCCGGTCAGCAACCCATCCAGCAAGAACCCGCCAACGACTGGTGCGCTGCCCCCGGCTGATCTGCAGCGCATCAGTTTTGGTTCGGGTGGCCACCACCGGGGGTGGCAACGTGATGCGTCGCGCGACCGCCCAGCGGCAATCAGGTACCCACCTGCAGGGCACCCTTGAGGACGCACGCGAACTGCTGTCGGACTGCCAGCGTGGTCGTCCTGACCGTGGCCGACGTACTGGCCCGACATCCGGCTCGTCATTCCGGTCGGGCAGGGCTTGGCTAGTCTGGTGGGGTGATCAAGCTCAGCAATGGTGTGCAGATACCGCAATTGGGGTTCGGCACGTACAAGGTGACTGTCGATGAGGCCTACGACTCAGTGCGCAATGCGCTCGAGGTCGGCTACCGCCACATCGATACCGCCGCGATGTACGGCAACGAGGTACAGGTCGGGGCCGCCATCGCCGACAGCGGCATCGACCGTGACGAGATCTTCATCACCAGCAAACTGAACAACCCGTTCCACGAGCCGGCTGCTGCCCGCGAGGCCTTCGCGCAGTCGCTGGCCGACCTGCAGCTCGAGCAGATCGATCTTTACCTGATCCACTGGCCGCTGGCCCGCAGCACCGACTACGTCGCCACCTGGCGCACCCTGCTGGAGTTCGAACAGGATGGCCGGGCCCGTGCCGTCGGGGTGTCGAACTTCCAGCCCGACCACTTGCAGGCCTGCATCGAGGCCACCGGGGTGGCCCCCAGGGTGAATCAGGTCGAGATTCACCCGTTCAACTCGCAGCAGCCGTTGGTCGACCTGCACAACCAGCTCGGCATCGTGACCCAGTCGTGGTCGCCGCTGGGCCGTGCGCAGTGCCTGGCCGAGGAGACGATCATCGCGATCGCCGAGGAGACCGGGCGCACACCAGCGCAGGTGATCATCCGCTGGCACCTGCAGCGTGGTCTGGTGGTGATTCCCAAGTCAGTGCACCTGGAGCGGATGAGGTCAAACTTCGAGGTCACCGACTTCGTACTTGATGCGTCCCAGATGGCCCGCATCGACGCGCTGAACCGTGATCAGCGGGTCGGCTCGCACCCGGACAAGGTTGAACTCGCGTGAGCGTCACCGCCGCCCAGATCGAGGCAGCAGCGGCCAACCTCACCGGGGTCGCCCGACGCACCGAGCTGCTGCGCAACGACCGGCTCAGTGAACTGTCCGGTGCCGAAGTGCTGCTGAAGCGCGAAGACCTGCAACCGGTGCGCTCATACAAGCTTCGTGGCGCCTACCACACGATGAGCCTGCTGAGCCCGGACGAGCGTCAGCTCGGTGTGATCGCCGCGTCAGCCGGCAACCACGGCCAGGGCGTCGCCTACGCCTGTGCCCACCTGGGCATCCGCGGCCGGATCTATTGCCCGACCACCACACCCCGCCAAAAGCGTGACCGGATGCGGGCGCTCGGTGGTGAGTGGATCGAACTGGTCTTCGAGGGGAACACCTACGACGAGGCCGCCGCGGCCGCTGCCGCTGCCGCCGAGGCCTCCGGCTCGGTGAAGGTGCACGCCTTCGACGACGAGCGCACCATCGCAGGGCAGGGCACGGTCGCGGTAGAACTGGTCGACCAGCTTGGCCTGGCCCCCGATGTGCTGCTGGTTCCGGTGGGGGGCGGGGGCCTGCTGGCCGGTTGCCTGACCTGGCTGCGGGAGCGTTGGCCGGGTACGCGGGTGATCGGTGTCGAGCCGGAGGGCGCCCGCAGTATGCAGGCCGCGCTGTGGGCCGGCCATCCGGTCCGCCTCGATGAGATCGATACCTTCGCCGATGGTGTCGCAGTGCGGACCGCTGGCGAAACGACCCTGCCGATCATCAAGCGGATGGGTTGTGAATGGGCGACCGTACCCGAGGGCCAGATCTGCTCGGAGATGCTCGACCTCTACCAGGTGGACGGCGTCATTACCGAGCCGGCCGGGGCGCTGGCATCGGCCTCGCTGCGCAGCGAGGTGTCGGTTGAGCCGGGGCAGACAGTCGTCGCCATCGTCACCGGCGGCAACAATGACGTCTCACGCTACGCCGAGATCGTCGAGCGCTCACTGGTCTTCGAGGGACGCAAACACTATTTCCTGGTCTCCTTCCCACAGGAACCAGGGGCATTGCGGCGATTCCTGGATACGGTGCTGGGGCCCTATGACGACATCGTGCTGTTCGAGTACGTCAAGCGCAGTAACCGTGAAATCGGGCCGGCACTGGTCGGTATCGAGTTGGGGGAGCCCGCCAGCCTGCCAG
The DNA here is from genome assembly GCA_050943675.1 of Brooklawnia sp. Classification (GTDB taxonomy): domain Bacteria; phylum Actinomycetota; class Actinomycetes; order Propionibacteriales; family Propionibacteriaceae; genus Brooklawnia. Next base: position 1,973 of record JBMNPP010000196.1, on the reverse strand, counting down.
GGCTGGTCGACCGGATGGATGCATCGGGTCTGCAGGTCGAAGTTATCGCAGCTGACAGCCCGTTTTACCGTTTCCTGGTTTGAGCCCGACTAGTCTGATGTAAAGCAGAATTGCATCAGCACACGGAGGTGCTCGAATGGTTGATTCACCCCTCGTAATTGGTGTCGATAGCTCGACCACCAGCTCGAAAGCAATTGTCGTTGATGGAACCGGCGCCGTGCTGGCCGAGGGCAAGGAAGAATTCGTCCTCGACAACCCGCGCGTCGATTTCTATGAGCAGGATCCCCGGGACTGGTGGCGCAGCACCAACCAGGCCATCGCCAAGGCCATCGCGGCGCTCAGCCTGGCCGACCAGGAACGCATCACCCACCTGAGTGCCACCATCCAGCGGCAGACCTTCGCCCCTGTCGATGAGTCCGGTGAACCGCTGCGTCCCGGCATCATCTGGCTCGATGGCCGCGCCGCAGACCAGGTGCGTCGCTTCGGTAGCGAAGAGATCCACCAGCTGACCGGCTTCCAGCCCGACGTCACGCCATCGGTCTACAAGATCGCCTGGCTGTCCGACAACGAACCCGACTCGATCAAGAAGGCCCACAAGGTCGTCGGGGTGCACGCCTACCTGGTGCACGCGATGACCGGCCGGTGGGTCGACTCGGAGGCCGCAGCAGACAGCCTCGGGCTGTTCGACATGGCAAAGCTCGACTGGTCCGACCTGATGCTGGAACACGCCGGGCTGGATCGCGCCCAGCTGCCCGAGCTCGTCCCGGCAGCCTCGGTCATCGGCCCGATCAACTCCAGCATCACCAAGGCCTGGGGCCTGACCCAAGAGGTGCAACTGGTCGCCTCCTGTGGTGACGGGCAGGCCGCCGCGCTCGGTGTGGGCGCCATCGAACTGGATGAGGCCTACCTCAACATGGGCACCGCCCTGGTGGCCGGGGTCCACTCACCGAAGTATGAGTTTGCCGACGTCTTCCGCACTGATGCGGCCGGTATCCCGGGTCAGTACGTGCTCGAGATCGTGCAGAATTCCGGTGCCTACCTCGCCGGCTGGTTCCGGGAGAAGCTGGGTGACCCGATCCTCAAGGGACGCCCGGACCCGGCACTGGACGGCCAGGCGATGGAGGTGGCCGCTGGATGCGGCGGGTTGATCACGTTGCCGCACTGGAATGCAGTGCAATCACCGCACTGGAATCCGGTAGCTCGCGGTGCCATCGTCGGCCTGGCCGGGGCCTACGGCCGTCCAGAGCTCTACCGCTCGACGCTGGAAGGGATCAGCATCGAGATGGCCCGCAACATGGCTGGTCTGCAGAAGACCACCGGGGTGCCGCTGACCAGCGTCACGGTCGTGGGCGGTGGCCAGCGTTCGCCGCTGTGGCGCCAGATCATGACTGATGCGCTTGGGCTTCCGTTGACCGAATCGCTGACCGATGAGGTCTCGGCGATGGGTGCCGCAGTGATGGCGATGGCCGCCACCGGTGCCTACGGTTCGCTGCAGGAAGCGGCCAAGGCAATGGCCAAGCAGGGCGATACCTCCGAGCCCGACATGGCCACCCACGAGCTCTACCGCGAACTGGGTGAGATCCAGGCCAGCGTTTATGACCAGCTGGCCCAGATCTTCGATGCCCAGTACGAGTTCGCTCGCAAGTACCCGTTGAAGTGATTACTGCTTCGCGGGGTTGATGAAGCCCTCGGTGGGTACTGGCGCCTCGGCCCAGTACCCACCCGGCGCGAACAGCGTCTCGATGACCTGGTCGAGCAGGCCGAGCTCGAACAGCGCATCCATGATCGTGTAGCGGCTGCGGATGGTCTGCGACAGGTAGTAGGTCTGCTTCATCTTGTCCTGATCGATATCGATCTGGGCTGGATGATACGGCGCACCGACCCGCTTGAGCAGGTCCGCAATCTCGGCGGCCGGCACCACCTGTGGCTGCACCCGCTGCAGGATTGCCGCCCAGCTGTTCTTGATCTGCTGC
>JBMNPP010000195.1:0-4855 GCA_050943675.1 Brooklawnia sp. | reverse complement strand
CATGCACGAGTTCGCCACCGAGACCGGTTCGACCAGGGCTTGGCGAGCACTTGTCCGGCCATTCATGCAGTGGGCGCTCGACTTCTTGCCCAAGTGCGTATCGGTGTCCACCGTTGCCCCGGGCATCGCAGCCCGCTACGAACGGGAATTCGGCGTGCAGCCCAGTGTGGTGCCGAACTGCCCCGGATACCGGGACGACCTGAAGGTTCGGGCCACCGGCACACCAATCCGGATCGTGCACGCTGGGGCCGCAGCACCGGCCCGCGCACTCGACTTGAGTATCGAGGCAGTGACCAAGGTGAATGCTGAGCACCCGGGTGCCCTCGAACTGGACCTCTACCTGGTGCCGGGGTCACCGGCCTACATCGAGCAGATGCGCGAACTGGCCGGGGACGCTGCTGTCAGCGGGGTCCGGCTCCAGGAGCCTGTCGAGTTCTCGCGACTGATCGACGTCATGCACGGCTATGACGTTGGTCTGTTCTTCGCTCCACCGGTGACCTACAACCTGAAGCATGTGCTGCCCAACAAGTTCTTCGAGTACGTCCAGGCACGGCTGGGTGTCATCATCGGGCCCTCCATCGAGATGGGTCCCTACCTGGACCAGTACCGGTTCGGCGCCGTAACCCAGGGTTGGGGCGTCGAAGACTTGACCGGAACACTGCGTGGGCTGACCCCGCAGGTCGTGGACGAGTGGAAGGCGCGTTCGGACGCCGCGGCACGGGAGCTGAGTGCAGAGGTGGCAAGTCAGGTCTGGGTGGACTCCGTCAACGCGATGCTGGGCTGAACCTGCGCAGCGCCTCGATCACGCGCCCGGCGGCTTGCCCATCGCCATAGGGCGCGGCGTCGGTGATCGCCGGTTCGGGACGGTTCGCTGCAGCCGCTATCTGGTCCGGCTCACACAACTGGTTCCAGCCCAGTTCGACAGTCTCGACCCACTCGGTCTCGGTGCGCACAGTGCTGCACTTGCGATTCAGCAGGAAGGCTTCTTTCTGTAGACCACCCGAGTCGGTGATGACCCCGCGTCCCCCCAGGACTGCTGATACCACGTCGGGGTACGACAGCGGGGGATGAGCCACCAGGTTGCCACCGCCCAGTTCCAGACCGTGCTCGTCGCACTTGGCAACCAGGCGTGGATGGGCCAGCAGCACGACAGGGTGGTCGACCGCGGCGATGCCAGCCAGGATGGCGGCCAGGCGCTGCGGGTCATCAGTGTTCTCGGACCGGTGGATGGTAGCCACCGAGTAGTCGCCAGGCGCGAGGCCCAATTCGGTGACTACCGGTGAAGGCCGTCCCGAGACCGTGTCTCGCACCTGGTAGAGCACGTCAGTCATGACATCGCCGACCACGACCGTGCGCTCGGCCAGGCCCTCGTTGGCCAGGTGCTGGGCAGCCACCTCGGTGGGCGCCAGCAACAGATCGGCAGCGTGATCGGTCAGCACCCGGTTGTGTTCCTCGGGCATCCGGCGGTTGAACGAGCGCAGACCGGCCTCAAGGTGCGCCACCTTCATGTGCAGCTTCACCGCACTGATGGCGCCGGCCAGGGTCGAATTGGTGTCGCCATAGAGCAGCACCCAATCCGGGTCTTGCTCGGTCAGGATGCTGTCCAGCTTCGCCAGCATCGTGCCGGTCTGCTCACCGTGCCCACCAGAACCGACGCCCAGGTGGACATCGGGTGCCGGGATGCCCAGGTCGGTGAAGAAGATATCCGACAGCATCGGGTCGTAGTGCTGGCCGGTGTGGATGATGAGGTGCTCGACCCCTGCTTCGGCGAGAGCCTTGGCAATGGGAGCGAGCTTCACGAACTGGGGCCGGGCGCCGACGATCGATGTCACCTTCATGCTGGTCATCCTAGGGTGCGGACGTCGATCGGACATGGCGGAAACTGCGGCACTAGACTGACCGCAGACTTCGATCGACGGGTTATCAGGCTGGGATAACTGATTGGAAATTGGAGCGTAATGGTGCGTTCTCGGATTCGCCAGATTTCTTCATCGGGTTTATGACGATGCTGCTCGCTTTCATTCCCACGATGGCGAGCGCTGTGACGGAAGACGACGACAGTACGGTTGGTACTGAGGTCGCGCAGCCGGAGGCGACAGAATCGGGATCAGCCGATGCCCCCGAAACGGTGGAGAACCCACTTGAGGGCCTGGAGCCCGAACCGCGACCGGATGACGTCGATGAGTCCGAGGCGGAGCTGGTCACTCCTACTGACCCGGATGAATTGACGACCGAGGTGCCACGTACTCGGGGCGGTCGAGCCACCGACTCGAACCGGATTGTGGGCGAACTGCTGGCAGTCGGAGGAAGCGCAGTCCTGTCCGACCATGCGGTGACGTCCGTCTCGTGGGTCAGTGACCGGCAAGCTGTCCGAACTGCGGGAGATAACAGGTACGAAACGGCAGCCGCGCTTTCGGCCCACGCGTTCCCGGACGGCGCTGAGAGCGTCTGGCTGGTAACTGGCCAGGACCACCCCGACGGACTGACCGCATCCGCCGTTGCTGCGAGTGCCAACTCCCCAGTACTACTCACCCAGACCTCAATTCTCACACCCGCTGCTGCCGAGGAACTGGGCCGACTTGATCCACGCGATGTCTGGGTGGTCGGCGGGCCGGGGGCAGTCAAGCCCGGCGTCCTCGACGAGGTGCAGAACCTACTGCCAGGTGCCACTATCCACAGGGTGGGCGGCGCCGAGCGGTATGAAACCGCCGCCCGGCTTTCCGCGGCACTCGTCCCATCCTCGGACGTGGCGTTCGTGGCGATCGGCACCAACTTCCCGGATGCCCTGAGCGCCGGCCCGGCGGCGGCGCAGTTCGGGGCGCCCACTCTGCTGGTTCGTGGTGGCTCCATTCCGGCTGCCACCCAGCAGGAACTCCGTCGCCTGGCACCGAGCACCGTCTACGTGGTCGGTGGCCCCGGCGTGATTCCGAATGCGATGCTCTCGTCCATCAGGTCGATTACGAAGGGCCAGGTCGTCCGGGTCTCCGGGGACGACCGATACAAGACTGCGGCAGCAGTCGCAGATCGGTTCTTCGAGCCGACCACAGCCCGTGTTGTGCTCGCGACCGGCGAGAACTTCCCGGATTCGATGACCGCCGGGGCCGTCGCAGGAGCAAGCAACAGTCCGCTCCTCCTCGCCACCTCCCAGAACTCCGCGCCGAGCGTGACCGTGGATGCGGCACGCCGGGTCTCCTGGTACCTCCCGGACGACGGACGAGTGCTGCGCTACATCGCAGTGACACACCCCGACGACGAGTTCGCCGTGTGGTCGACGGCCGGGGTCACTGATCCCCGCAGGTACGACGTCTTCATCCTGCTCACCACAGGCGAATCCACGGCTCGCTGCAACGGCCAATACGTCAATACCCGCTGGATGAATGAGCAGTACCTTCCCCAGCCGCAGCCAACGGGGCAGCAGTTCACGGAGCGGTGCAAGAAGCACCGCATCGACAGCTGGAACACCTTCATGGACCGTGCGGGCGCTCCGCCGGTGGGCGGATACACCCGAGTAGAGCTGGGACCCGCAGATTTCTTTGGCCAGGAGTTGCCGGTTGCGTTGACCCGCGACGAGACCAGTCAGGTGGTGCCCGCCGGCTACGTGGACGTGGCCATCGGGCCTGACAGCGCGCGTCTGGTATTCGACATGGGGGCACTCACAACAGACGAGATCCTCTGGGCGATTCAGTCCACACGCGACATGCGCGACCTGTTCCCCACCCAGCTCGAGAGCGACATCATCGGAGCCGGCTACTACAACGTCGCGGCAACCGGGATCGTGAATACCCAGATGGACCACGTCGTACTCAACCAGGTGCTCAGTACTGTCGACCTGCAACTGCCAGGCAGCCAGTACCAGAGTGTCGGCCATCGCCAGACAGGCCGTGCTTTCGGCGCAACGGCAGCGGACTACTGCAGTTTCATGTGCCACCCAGCGGCCTCGGCGCCTTTCAACCAGGGCATGGGGCATTTCCAGTACGCCTACGGATGGCTGTCCAACGGGCTGTGGCCTCCGGGCGCGATCGACCAGCAGGCGGGGTTCTCGGAGTACCAGTCATACTCGAAGTGGTTCTAGACTGACCGCAGACATCGTAGAGAAGAAGGAAACGACTGTGCGCATCGCAGTAGTGGCTCTTGGCAAGATCGGTCTGCCGCTGGCCGTCCAGTTTGCAGACATGGGGCATGAGGTGATCGGGGTCGACGTCAACGAGCGGGCCGTTGAGCTGGTCAACCAGGCCACCGAGCCGTTCCCGGGGGAGGCGCACCTGCAGGAGAAGCTGTCGGCGCTGGTGCCTGCCGGCAGGCTGCGGGCCACGTCCGACTATGCCGAGGCGATCCCCGGGGCGGACGCGATCGTCATCGTGGTGCCCCTGTTTGTCAACGACGAGACCTGGGAGCCTGACTTCGCCTGGATGGAGGCGGCCACCCGGTCGTTCGCCGAGCACATCACCCCGGGCACCCTGGTGTCGTATGAAACCACCCTGCCGGTGGGCACCACCCGCACCAGGTGGAAGCCGATGATCGAAGAAATCAGTGGGCTGACCGAGTCCAAGGATTTCCACCTGGTCTTCTCACCCGAGCGGGTGCTGACTGGTCGGGTCTTCGAAGACCTGCGCAAGTACCCCAAGCTGGTTGGTGGGCTGAGTGCCGAGGGCACCGCCAGGGGTGTGGAGTTCTACGAGCAGGTGCTCACCTTCGATGACCGCCCCGACCTGCCGCACGCCAACGGGGTTTGGGACCTGGGGACCGCCGAGGCCGCCGAGATGGCCAAGCTCGCCGAGACCACCTACCGGGACGTCAACATCGGCCTGGCGAACCAGTTCGCGGTCTACGCCGATTCGGTGGGCATCGACATCCT
>JBMNPP010000194.1:0-4902 GCA_050943675.1 Brooklawnia sp. | reverse complement strand
CCGCATCGAGCAGCGCGACTTCAGGTTGTGGGTGCCAATCACCCGGGCCGACCTGGTGGCGATGGTCAGCACCCAGCCCGGGGTGGCGATACTGGACGAGCCCGCCAGGCGGTCAATCGTCCACGAGGCCAGCCAGATCTTCGACAGCGCCACCCGCATGTCCGAACTACGCTTGCCGTACCAACTGCAGTGCTGGCGGGCACATGTCGACCACCATGAACTCACCCAGCCCATCACGTTCAGCGACGGGGCCCTGGTCATCCCGCTCTGAGGGTGGCCCCGACCGGTAGCCGGGCCTCACCCAGCCTGACCAGGATCACCCCGCCCACCACCAGCACCGCACCCACGACCTGGTCCAGACCCAGTAGTTGGCCCACCAGGACGGCGGCGAGGATGGTCGCGAACAGCACCTCGGTGAGCCCGACGAATGAGGCCATCCGTGAACCCACGGTTCGCGCACCAACGATGCCGGTCACATAGGCCAGCGCTGAACTGACCAGACCCAGCACCAGCAGGGGCACCCAGTACGGAACGGCAGTACCGGCATAGGTGACCTCGAGCCTGGCACTGGTCCAGGGCAGCACCCCGGTCATCCAGACCACCGAAAACACTGCCAGCGCAACAACGTTGCCGCCCGCGGTCATCACCACCGGTGGCAGGCCACTACCGGAATGGGCCGAAATCATGAAGAAGGCGGCATTGCCGAACATCGCCGCAGTGGCCCAGGCCAGGCCACGCCAGTCGAGCCCGGCACCCTGGCTGAAGATCTGCAACACCAGCACCATGCCAGCCATCGCAACCACCGAGCCCCAGACGATCGTCCGGGTTGGCCGCTCCCCCTGCCGCACCCACAGCACCAGCACGATCAGCAGTGGCGCCAGGAACTGGATCAACAGCGCCGGGGCAACCGGGATGTACTGGACCGTGCTGAAGTGACACAGTTGCGGCACGCAGATGGCGAAGGTGCCGTAGGCACCGATCAGACGCCAGTTGCGGGGCAACACACCCCAGCGTCCACGCAGCCCGATGACCGCCGGTACGACGGTGGCCAGCGCACAGATCAGCACCCGGTGCCAGGCGATCGCCAGCGGCGACCAACCGGTGGGGATCAGGCCCGAGGCCAGCGTCCCGGAGGTCCCGAACGCAAACGACGAGATGAGGACGAAAGTGAGCCCCACCCCGAACCTTGAGCCATTGGCACGCACCGGGTCACTGTAGCCCGAATGGGCCGATAGGCTGGGTTCCGGACCGCGTAGTGAAGACAGTGGCCCGACCACGCGAAGGGACTGACAATGGCTGAACGTCCGAGTGCCGGCGACTACATCCGGGTGCTGAAGCAGACAGTGCCGACGATGATGAGCCAGATGAGCGAACTGGCCAGGGCCGAACTGAAGCCCACCCTCAAGCACGGTGGCATCGGTGCCGGCGCATTCGGTGGTGCCGCTGCGATCGGGCTGATCGTGCTGAAGCTGCTGATGCTGACTGCCGGGTTCGCGCTGTCGATGTTCTACCACGAGATCCTCAACCGGAACCCGCTCACGGCACTCACCCTGGGCTTCCTGACCACCGCCGTACTCGGCCTGGTGCTGGTCGTTGTGCTGGCGCTGCTGGGCAAGGGCCAGATCAGCCGGGTCAGCGCACCGACCGCGACCATCGCCGAAACGAAGGCGACCCTGAACAACATCACCAATGCCATCGAGCTGGGGGTCACCGACGCCAAGGATCGCCGGATACCCGACGATGCCCTTCAGGTCACGGCCAGCACCCGGCTACCCGAGCGGGTATCGGACGGCTGGTCCGAACCGGACGAGGTGGCCTAGTCATTGCGGTTGCCGGTCACGCATGAACCGGCGCGGCACCACCACTTCGCGGCTGCGGTCCCACGGCTGCGTCCAGCCACCCAGATCAAGCAGCGCATCGGTCAGGAATGCAGTGAACCCCCACAGGAACGATTCACCGAACTGCCAGGCCGGCCCGCGGGTACCCCCGGGATGTAGCGCGGTGACGCGGTTGCCCGGGTCGACCAGTTCAGCGATCGTCCACCGGTGGATCGCGGCGACCTCGCACGGGCTGACCAGGTGCAACGGCTCGGTGCCCGACCAGGTACCCACCACCGGATCGACGTCATAGCTGCTGACTGGCAGCCGGGTGGCCGGCAACTGGCCGATCACCTCGATCTGGTCTGGTTCCAGGCCCACCTCTTCATGGGTTTCGCGCAGGGCTGCGGCCACCGAATCGGCATCCCCCGGCTCGTAGCCACCACCCGGGAACGAGATCTGGCCGGCATGGCGGCGCATGTGCGCCGCACGCTCGGTGAATAGCAGGTCAGGCTCATCGGTCTCGGAAAGCAACAGCAGGACCGCTGCCCGGGTGGCCCCCTCGGGACGCCGCTCGGGCGTCAGCAGTCGTGCCAGACCCGGATCGGCCAGTGCCCTGGCCAGTTCATCAAACCTGCTCATCCCTGGTTCACCACCCCGAAGCCTGGACACAAGTGTGCCACTGGGCAGGAAACGCAGTCCGGCCGCCTTGCATGGCAGCAGCGCCGCCCATGGAAAATCAGGGTGTCGGACAACAGCGTCCAGACCTCCGGATCGAACAGCGCACCAACCTCAACCTCGACCACTTCGGGTTTGGTGGATGCGGTCCAGCCCAACCGCCTCGACACCCGCATCACGTGGGTGTCGGTGGTGATCGCCGGTAGCCCGAAGGCATGCCCCCGCACCACATTGGCGGTCTTGCGACCCACCCCGGGCAGCCTCGTCAGGTCGGTCATCTGGCTGGGCACCTGGCCGTCGAATTCGTCGGTGATGATCTGCGCGAGCCCCAGCAGCGAGGCCGCCTTGTTGCGGAAGAACCCGGTGGGCCTGATCACCGACTCGAGTTCTTCGCGATCAGCACCGGCCAGTGCGGCAGGGGTCGGCCAACGCTCGAACAGCACCGGGGTGACCCTGTTCACCCCGACGTCGGTCGATTGCGCCGAGAGCACGGTGGCCACCAGCAGCTCGAAGGCATTTCGGTGGTCCAGCTCGCAGCGGGCATCCGGGTAGGCCACCCGCAGCAACTGGTAGACGTCGCGGGCGGTATCCGGGTTCACCTAGACCCCGACCACCAGTTCAACCTCGACGGCAGCATTCCTGGGCAGGGACGCGACCCCAACCGCGGCCCGCACCGGCAGGCCATCATCACCGAAGATCTGCACCAGCACGTCGGAGGCCCCATCAGCGACCTGGGCGTGCTCGGTGAACGATGGTGCCGCGTTGACATAGACGGTCATCCTGATCACCTCGCGCAGCTCATCGATGTGCCCGGCAGCAGCCGCTGCCGCGCCCAGGGCCCGCAACACAGCGAGCCGGGCCGCCCGCTGCCCCGTGGCAAGGTCGACCCCGCCGCCAAGTCGGCCAGTGATCATCGCGCCGGCATCGTCAACTGGCAATTGGCCGCTGACGAAAACGTGCGGACCGACCCGCTTGGCGGTGGCATAGTTGCCCAAAGGTTTGCCGGGTTCGGGCAGGACGATCTCGAGGGTGCGCAGGCGTTCGCTGGGCAGCATCAGGATTCCTGGCCGGGGCGCTTGAAGTAGCCGACGAGGGTGTCCGGGTTCGGGCCGGGCGCCAACTGCACCAGCTCCCATCCCTCGGATCCGAAGTTGTTGAGTATCTGCTGGGCGACGTGGCTCAGGATCGGTGCCACGAAGTACTCCCACTTGGTGATCGCGCTCATGGCCACAGCGTAGTAGGCCCCGCCAGCGCGTTCGGCAATTGGCGCGCTCGCGGCAGGATCAGCAGCTAACGTGGCTTGTGTCAAGCCCGCACGGGCGGATCCCGCCCTGCGGATCTGCAATGGAGCAGAGGTGCTCTGCATGGAAGGGCGGAAACAATGACCAAGAAGATTTTCTGCGCATTCGGTATCGATGTGGACGCGGTCGGCGGCTGGCTCGGCTCATACGGCGGCGAGAACTCCCCCGGCGACATTTCGCGCGGCATCTTTGCCGGAGAGATCGGCGTCCCCCGGCTGCTGAAGATGCTGACCCGACGAGAAATGCCGGCGACCTGGTTCGTCCCGGCGCACTCGGCCGAGACCTTCCCCGAATCGATGCGGATGATCGTCGATGCCGGCCACGAGATCGGCGCGCACGGCTACTCCCACGAGAACCCCACCGACATGACCGACCAGCAGGAACGCGACGTCATGGAAAAGTCGATCGAGGTGTTGTCGAAGTTCACCGGTGAAAGCCCCAAGGGCTACGTGGCGCCGTGGTGGGAGCTTTCGCACCGCACCCCGACCCTCCTGCAGGAATTCGGGTTCTCCTACGACCACAGCCAGCAGCACGCGGACTTCGTGCCGTACTACTCACGCGTTGGTGAATCGTGGACGAGTATCGACTACAGCAAGGACGCCGCGCACTGGATGAAGCCGCTCGACAGGGGCGACTCGGTCGACATCGTCGAGATCCCGGCCAACTGGTATGTCGACGACCTGCCGCCGATGATGTTCATCAAGGCCAGCGCCAACAGCCACGGCTTCGTCAGCCCGCGCGATATCGGCCAGATGTGGCAGGACCAGTTCGACTGGGTCTACCGCGAACTCGACTACGCGGCGTTCACGCTGACCATCCACCCGGACGTCTCCGGGCGGCCACAGGTGCTGCTGATGCTCGAGCGCCTCATCGAACACATCAATGGCCACGAGGGCGCCGAATGGGTGACCTTCAACCAGATCGCTGACGACTTCCGGCAGCGCTACCCGTTCGAGGGCACCCAGCGGCCCCCGGCCTGGTGAGCCAGACGCCCTCAGATCACCTTGCGCAGGATGGTCTTGAGATCGTCGAGGTCCGGGGCCACCGGGTTCTGCTGGGTGATTGGGTCGTTCATGGCGGCCTGTGCCAACTCGTCAAGTTGCGCC
>JBMNPP010000193.1:0-5066 GCA_050943675.1 Brooklawnia sp. | reverse complement strand
CCTCGTCCTGGACCCCGGCACGCCCCTCGCGCACCGCAGCAAGCTCGCTGGGGTTACCGGCGCGGCTGGCGGCCCACGGTGACCAGCGGGCTGGTTCGGCGCCGGCCGCTACGAGTTCGGCCACCTCGGCCAACCCCGGACGCACCGCGAGCATCGGGACCGGCGGGGTGTTGTTGGCCACCAGCAGTTGCTCCAGTTCGGCGGTATCGCTGGCCAGGGCGTCGGCCAGGGCATCGACCACCCATTCAGGGTGGGCGTGGCGCAGCGCCAGCTCGGCATCTGCAGGCAGCCCGTGAGCCAGTTCGTCCAGCCATCCGGCCAGGTCACGTGCAGCCAGCCTGCGGACGATGGCATTGACCACCCCGGTGACACGCTCGGCGATGGCGACCCCGGCCAGGTCGACGCTGGCGGCCACCGCGGCATGCACCGGGATGCGCATGGCGAACAATTGGTGGCAGGCCAGGCGCAGCACGTCGACAACCGCTGGCTGCAGCGTGTCCAGGCCACGCCCTGACGCCGCCTGGATCACCCTGTCGTAGGTGCCCTGCCAACGGCAGGTGCCGTGCACCAACTCGATGACGAAACCCGCATCCCTGGCCGCCAGGCCCCCGGTGAGCTCCTGGGTGACCAGGTTGGCGTAAGCGCCATCTGCGTTGATGCGGCGCAGCGCCCGAAAACTGATCAGGCGGGGCTGGTCGATGGTGCGGCGCCTGGCGCGGCCCCGCTGGGCCCTAGGCATCGAACCGCAGCCCGGGCTCCAGGCCGCCCTGCCGACCGCGGGCCCAATCAGCCCCTGGCATGGGCTTGCGTCCGAACGCCTTGACCCTGGTCAGTTCCAGGTCGCCATCCGAGGTGCCCACCCACAGGTGCCGCCGGTCAGCTGCCAGCTCACCGGGAGCCAGACGGTTGCTGTCGGCAACCGAAACCGCGAGCACCTGGAAACGCTCCCCGGCGAGCAGCGTCCAGGCCCCTGGCGCGGGGTTGGCCGCCCGCACCAGCCGGTCGATCTCGACTGCGGGGGCTGACCAGTCGATGCGCACGTCAGCCGGGTTGATTTTCGGCGCCAGGGTGACCCCGTCGGCTGGCTGCTCGGTGGGTGCAACGCCGGCCTGCACGTCGTGCAGCGAATCCAGCAAGAGCTGTGCCCCGTCAACGGCCAGTCGATCCAGCAGGTCACCACTTGTCTCCTGGTCACCGATCGGTGTGCTCAGTGTCCGGTAGATCGGGCCCGCATCGAGTTCACGGACGATCCTGAAGGTGGTGGCGCCGGTTAGCTCATCACCGGCCAGGATCGCCCGTTGCACAGGGGCGGCCCCCCGCCAGCTAGGCAGTAACGAGAAGTGCAGGTTGACCCAACCTCCCGACACCGCATCCAGCATCGGCTGGCTGAGCAGCATGCCGAAGGCGACCACAGCGGCCACCTCAGCGTCCAGTCCACGAAGACGCTCGACCAGTTCGTCATCGGGACGCCTGGCCTTGAGCACCGGGAGCCCGAGTTCTTCAGCCAATTGCGCAACCGGTGAGGCGGTCAGCTTCTTGCCGCGGCCAACTGGTGCGTCCGGGCGGGTCAGTACCGCGACCACCTCGTGGCCCGCCTCGATGATTGCGCGCAGGCTGGGCAGTGCGACTTGCGGTGTGCCGGCGAAGATGACTCTCATTCGGGCAAGCCTAGTGCCGGCCACTCACAGGTGGGCCGGGTCTACCCGCACTCGAAGCCCACCGGGCAGCTTGCGGGCCGAGCGCACCGACACCGCTCCCTTCACTGCCGCAACCAATTCGTTCGATTTGCTCAGCGGCGCCCGCAACGACAACTGCCAAAGCGGTTCATCCTGAGCGCTGGTCAGCGGCCGGTCCAGCTCAACAGGCCCGAGCACATCGACATCTGGCAGCACCCCGAGCAGTTCGACCAGTTCACCCAGCGACTGGTTCGATCCCTCGACTGTGATCAACCGGACCGCCGGCGGGTAGCCGGCAGCAACCCGGTCAGCCAATTCACGTTCGGCGTGCCCGGCGGCATCCAGTCTGACCAGTGCCTGCACCGGACGCACCCCCGGCGGGCCCACCACGCAAACCGTGCCACCCTGGTCGCCCGGCCGGACCAGCGAGACTGCATTCAACCAGCGCCGCACCGCCTCTTCGGCAGCCCGCAGGTCAGGACGCTCCAGGAGGCGGTCGGCATCAAGCAGCACTGCCGCGGCGTAGCCATGACTGGCTGGCGGCTCAGCTCCCGGCGTGGCGACGACCAGCGCGGGTTGCTCACCCACCTCGTCGAGCACCCGGTCTCCCGAGCTCTCGCGTACCCGGATGCCAGGGAAGGCCCGACCAAGTTCTTCCACCGTGCGCTGCGAGCCGACCACTGGTGCGCGCAATTCCGCCCCACCGCACACTGGGCACTTCCAGTCAGTCACGATGCGGCCACACCAGGTGCAATCCAGGTGGCGCGCTCCCCGGGTGCGGCGGAGCCTGATGGGCCCATGACAGGTTGGGCAGCGCACTGCGGTGCGGCACTTCTGGCAGGCCAGCGCCGGCAGGTACCCGGCTCGGGGCACCTGCACCAGGACCGGTCCGCTCGTCAGCCCGGTACGAATGGTCTCGAAGGCCTGGCCGGGCAGTCGGCTGGCACGTGTGTGGGGGTCGCGGGCCAACTCGAAATCGGTGTCACCGGCGGCCCGGACAGCCGGGCCACGCTGACGCAATTGTCCTGCGGGCAGGTTGATCGGGCCAAGCCAACCACGTTCAAGCCAGGCCGCAACCTCTGCGGTGCAGCCGTGGCTGGCCACCAGCAGCGCACTTGATTCGGACACCGCCCGCAGCGCAGCGACGTCACGGGTGTGTGGGTAGGGCGCGTGCGGGTCGGCGTGCAGGTCGTCACCGTCATCCCAGACGCAGATCAGGCCAAGGTCGTGCATCGGGGCGTAAACGGCCGGGCGGGTGCCCACCACGACCCGGGCCACTCCCCTGCTGATGGCCAGGTAGTTGCGATAGCGGGCCGAAGGCCCCAGGGCCGAATGCAGTTCGGCGATGGCGCCCAGACCGATCACGCCGGCCAGGGCATCACGCATCCTGGTCAGGTCACGGGCATCAGGCACCACGATGATCACCCCCCGGCCGGTTGCCAGGGTGGCCACTGTGGCCTGAACAAGGCCCCGGGTCCAGTCATCCTGACCCTCTGAATCGGTCAGGAACCGGGGCGCCACCTGCCAATGCGCCCGGATGGGGGCACCAGAGGCCAGCCCGGCCAGGTAGGAGGGCCCCTGGTCGTAGTTGGTCAGCCCGGCACCCGGCGAAGAATCGAGCCTGGGGGCGGGCCACTGGCGTTGCTCAGCGTTCTCTGTGGCGGCGTGCCGTCGCGGAACGGCCAGGCGCACCACATCAGCGAAGGTCCCGGCGTAGTGGTCAGCTACTTGCCTGATCAGCCGCACCTGGGCGGGCAGCAGCACCTGTTCTGGTGAAACCACCTTGCCCAGCGGTGCCAGCTTGCCCTCTACCTGGCTGTCCTGGGCGACTTCGATGATGAAACCACCGACCTGACGGCCAGCAAACCGGGTGCGGATGCGCGCCCCGGGTACCGCCTGGGCGGCCATCTCGGCGCTGATCGTGTAGTCGAAGAGCCGGTCGAGGTGTGGCAGGGGAATATCCACTGCCACGCGGGCCACACCTGCTGGTGTGCCCATCCTCAACCCCTGACGCGGCGGGCCAGTTCGTCGGAGCGGTTGGTCAGCTCCCAGCTCATCCCGGGCAGTTGGCGACCGAAGTGCCCATAACAGGTGAAGGTTGAATAGATCGGGCGCTGCAGTTCGAGGGTGGACACGATCGCAGCCGGACGCAGGTCGAAGACCTCGCGTACTGCCTGGACGATCTGCTCGTCGGGCACCTGCCCCGTACCGAAGGTATCGACGTACAGGCTGGTTGGATGCGCTGTGCCGATGGCATAGCTGACCTGCACCTCACAGCGCGTGGCCAGCCCCGCAGCAACAACATTCTTGGCTACCCAGCGCGTGGCATACGACGCTGAACGATCGACCTTCGTCGGATCCTTGCCGCTGAATGCACCACCCCCATGACGGGCCATGCCGCCATAGGTGTCGACGATGATCTTGCGTCCGGTGAGCCCTGCATCGCTGGCCGGGCCGCCGGTAACGAATCGTCCGGTGGGGTTGATCAGCATCCGCGGCTGGGCACCATCGAAGCCGTATTCAGCCAGCACCGGAGCAACCACCTCGCGCCGGATGTCCGGATCAAGCACAGTCTCCACGTCGACATCTGCCCGGTGCTGGGCCGATATCACCACGGTGTCAACGCCACGCGGGCGTTGGTCGGGGCCATATTCGATGGTGACCTGGGTCTTGCCGTCCGGCCCCAGGTAATCGAGCAGACCGTCACGGCGCACCGCGGTGAGCTGCTCAGCCAGCCGGTGGGCCAGCCTGATCGGCAGCGGCATCAGTTCTGGGGTCTCATCGCAGGCGTAACCGAACATCAGGCCCTGGTCGCCGGCGCCCTGCAGGTCGAATGCGTCGGTGGCCTGCCCGTGTCGGGATTCCCAGGAACCCGCCACACCCATCGCGATATCCGGCGACTGGTTGTTCAGGGTCACCATGACCCCACAGGAGGCACCATCGATGCCCTTGGCCGCCGAATCGAAGCCGATCTCGAGCAGCCGGCTTCGCGTCAACTGCTGGATATCGACATATGACTGGGTAGTCGCCTCACCGGTGACCACGACAACACCGTTGGCCACCAGGGTTTCGATGGCGCTGCGCGAGTTGGGGTCATCGGCGAGCATGGCGTCGAGGACCGCGTCCGAGATGGCGTCAGCCACCTTGTCGGGATGCCCCTCGGTTACTGACTCAGAGGTGAACAGCTTCGACACTGGATCAGGCGGGATCTAGGTCGTCGAATGAAGTGGGGTACGAAAAATCAGGATCCGCGAACGCCTCGGCACGAGCAGCGGCTTCGGCCTCGGGATCGATCTGCGTGTATTGCAGTTGCCTGGCCTGGACCTCGCGCAGGGCGATCGACAATGCCTTCTCCTGGGGCAGGGTCTCGACCAGCGGCCCAACCGACTC
>JBMNPP010000192.1:0-5177 GCA_050943675.1 Brooklawnia sp. | reverse complement strand
GATGAGCCAGTTCGACAAGGACGATGTCGAAGACCTCGGGTTGCTCAAACTCGACATCCTGGGTGTGCGCATGCAGTCGGCGATCGCCCACTGCCTGGGCGAGATCGAACGCACCGACGGGGCGCCGGCCGTGCCCGATCTGGATGGGCTGGCCCCCTTTGATGACCAGCCGATCTACCAGATGATCGCGCACGCCCAGACCCTGGGCTGCTTCCAGATCGAGTCACCCGGCCAGCGTGAACTGGTCGGCAAATTCGGGCCCGAGAACTTCGACGACATCATCATCGACATCTCGCTGTTCCGGCCAGGACCGGTCAAGTCCGACATGGTGGTGCCATTCCTGGATGCCCGGCAGGGCTGGACCGAACCGCGATATATCCACCCCAGCCTGGCCGGTGTGCTCGAACAGACCTGCGGGGTGGTGGTCTTCCATGAGCAGATCATCGAGATCATCTCGGTGGTCACCGGCTGCAGCCTGGCCGAAGGTGACGAGGCACGCAGGGGGTTGGGCGATTTTGACGGCCAACAGCAGGTGCGTGACTGGTTCTGGCCACGCGCCCGGCAACGGGGCTATTCCGAGGCAGTCACCGAGCGCATCTGGCACGTGCTGGCCTCGTTCGCCTCATTCGGCTTCTGCAAGGCGCACGCAGCAGCATTCGCATTGCCCACCTACCAGTCGGCCTGGCTGAAATGGCACTGGCCGGCCCACTTCCTGGCCGGGGTACTCACCCACGATCCGGGCATGTACCCCAAACGGTTGCTGGTCGAGGAGGCCCGCCGGATCGGCATCACCATCCGGGGCGTAGACATCAACGCTTCGCGGGCCCGCTACGTGGTCGAGCCGGTCCAGGCCAGTGGTGCCTTCGAGCCCCCGCCGGGTTTGCCCGATGGTTCGGCCTGGGCAATCAGGTGTGCGCTGGCCGAGGTGAAGGGCATCGAGGCGGCCGCGGTGCTGCGCATCGAGGCCGGCCAGCCGTATTCCTCGCTCACTGATTTCTGGACTCGTGCCCGGCCGGCTGCACCGGTGGTCGAGAACCTCATCGCCATCGGTGCCTTCGACGAGCTCTACGGCATCGACATCGCCCGGCCGCTGCAGCCTGCCGGGCAGGTGACCAGACGCGATCTGCTGCTGCACCTGGCCGACCTCAAACGGGCCGGCCAGGTCGACGCGCGGGCGGCTGGTCGGGCCAAGGGGCTGCGGCCAGCCGTGCACCGCTCGCCGCTTGCGGCCGGGTTCGCCACTGACGATCCGGCCCGGCTGGCAGCCCGGCAGTCCCGTGGGCAGGTGGTGGCAGCCCGGGTGCACGACCGTTTTGACGGGGTCCAGCTGGCCCTCGACTTCGACGATCCGGCTGGTGACCAGGCAACCTGCGGCCCTGATGATGTGGTGCCCAGCGGGCTGCCCGAGATGAGCCATGCCGACCAACTGGCCGCCGAACTTGACGTGCTGGGTCTGGATGCCAGCACCCACATCATCGAGTTCTACCGTGAATTCCTGGACGCCTGCCAGACCACGGCATCGGCAGAGCTGCTGAACCAGCGCAATGGCAGCCAATTGCTGGTGGCCGGGGTCAAGGTGGCCACCCAGACACCGCCGGTGCGTTCGGGACGCCGGGTGGTCTTCCTCACCCTGGACGACGCCACCGGACCGGTAGATGCGACCTTCTTCGAGGACGTCCAGGGGCCGTATGCGGCCACCGTGTTTTCGTCCTGGTTGCTGCTGGTGCGCGGCAACCTGCGCCGCACCGGGCCGTGCGGGGTTTCGCTGCTGGCAACTGGTGCCTGGGACCTGCAGGCGCTGTTCGACCAGTGGCACCAGTTGTGTGGCGAGGGTTTGACGGCCCGGCAGGCCGCCGGGCAGGTGCTGGCCCAGCTTGCCCCGCCGCCGCCCAGGCAGCGTCCGCAGTTCACCCCGGCTCCGCCTGACCCGGCGACCGCAGACCAGGGTCCACCCACCCTGGCCGAGAACGATGGGCGCAGCCGGGCCGGTGGCATGGGGCAGCGCCGGGTCTTCCTGCACGCCAGTGGCTTCAAGCAGTCGCCCTACGCAGATACCCAGCCCGCGGGGGCACCAGCCAACCAGGCGCCCCGCAAACTGTGGCATTCCAGCCCGGGAAGTTCAGGGCGATGAGCCAGCCAGCCGCACCGGCCCGCACACCGGTGATCCTGCATATCGACATGGACGCCTTCTACGCCTCGGTCGAGATGGCCCGGCGCCCCGAGTTGCGCGAGGTGCCCATGTATGTGGGCGGGGCCCAGCGCGGGGTGGTGCTCAGCGCCAACTACCTGGCCCGGGCCCATGGCATCGATGGCGGGATGGCCTCGACCCGCGCCCGGCGGTTGTGCCCGCAGGCGGTCGCGGTGCCGCCCGACCACGACACCTATTCCGATGTCTCGACAGGGGTGATGGCGCTGCTGCGTTCGATGACCAACAAGGTCGAGGTGGCCAGCATCGATGAGGCCTTCTGCGACATCACCGGTGCCATCCGTCGGCTGGGCGAACCCGGCACCATCGGCGAACTGCTGCGCGCCCGGATAGCCGATGAGCAACGCATCCCGGCCTCGGTGGGTATCGGGCCGAGCAAGTTCGTGGCCAAGTTGGCCAGCAAGCAGGCCAAACCCGACGGATTGATCGAGGTCAGACCCGACCAGATCGTCGCCTTCCTTCACCCACTGCCCGTCGAGGCGATCTGGGGGGTCGGGCCGGCCACCACGGCCAGGCTGCACAAACTCGGCCTGACCACCATCGCCGAACTGGCCCACACCCCGAAACCCACCCTGCAGCGGGCCTTCGGTGCCGGGCAGGGCGCCTGGCTGCATGACCTGGCCTGGGGCCGGGACACCCGGGCGATCCAGGTGAGTGAACCGGAACGCTCGATAGGTGCGCAGACCACTTTCAGTCGGGACAGCGATGATCCGCAAGTCATCCACGCCGAGCTGCTGCGAATGGCTGCCCGGGCGTCCTCGCGGATGCGCGCGGCAGGCATGTGCGGTCGGGCAGTCAGCGTCTCGGTGCGGTTCGCTGATTTCACCACCATCACCCGCACCGGGCAATTGCCCAGCCCCACCGACGTCACTGACGAGATCTACGCCAAGGCGCTGAAGCTGTATGAAGGGCTGCACCTGCAACGCGCCCGGATCAGGCGGGTCGGGGTGCGCATCGAAAAACTGGTGGACGCCGCCGAGGCCTACCGTCAACCAACCCTGGACGCCCCCGAGCGCGGCATGCGCGAGGCCGAGTTGGCTGCTGATGCGGCCGCAGCCAGGTTCGGGCCGGACGCCGTGCAGCGTGCCAGCCTCACCCGACGGTCCAGAACCGATTGACCCGTGTGCCCAAGTGGTGTGTCGCCGAACCCGTCAGCCTATTGGTGAATCGCTGACTGACCACTCAGGCCACCGACTACGCATCCCACCGGTGATGCAATCCAGGTTCTGACCAGCCTGGCCACCAACACCACACTTCGATGCCCTTGCAGGTCTGAGTGTTGTCGGTCGTTGTCCAACCGGGGTTGAAACACGCTATGCTCCGCGGGTTGGATCTGGTCAAGTAACGATTCGGACGCCGGCTTAGATTCCGGCTTGCACCGGCCTACACTTGAATAATTAGCCAACAGTGACGAGGCAGGAGGGGAGGACATGGCTCTTTCAGAAGAAGAACAGCGACTACTCGCTGATCTGGAGGCATCCCTGGCCGCCGACGACCCGAAACTTGCCCAGACCCTCGGCTCGCATCAGGGCCCCCGACAGATCCACGGCCGCCGGGCCGCACTGGCCGGTCTGCTGTTCATGGTCGGTGTGATCATGCTTGTGGTTGGTCTGCAAACCGTCTGGGTAATCAGTGTGATCGGCTTCATCGCAATGGTGGCCGGCACACTGATCGGTCTTGGGTCGTGGCGCAAGGCCACTGATCCGGCTGCCGCACCACGGCAGACCACCCGGTCAGGATCTTCGGCGTCAGATCCATTCATGGGACGCATGGAAGATCGCTGGCGTCGTCGGCAGGACGGCGACTTCTAGGCATTCGGCCAGTGGCCACCTCGGGGCCCGGACAAGCAGGCGGTTCTCTGATCTACTCCGCCCAGGGCCAGCGCACGTCCATCAGCAGGGAGCGGGGAACCACCCGCGTCCACAGTTGACGCCAACGATTCCTGCTCGCACGCCACTGTTCGGTGACCAACCGCACATCATCAGCCACCGAGACATCGCCGGGCAGCCCCGGTGAGTAATCGCGGCGTTCCACCAGCAGTGCGATCCGCCGCAACCCCTGACGTCCAGCCGTGTTCAGCCCCGGCCAGGACGCCCCGGCCAACTGCCGCGGTGTCAGATCGGGCCAGTCCAGACCAAGGTCGATCGCAGACGCCCGCAATTCCCGCCAGGCACCATCCACCCTCGTCTCAGGCGTCGTCGCAGCCAACCGGTGGCGTCGCAGCAACGCCCGCGCCAGACCGGGGCCCACCAACAGCAGCAGTGCGCCGACCACACCAGCCGGCCAACGCCAGTCGATCGCCGTCAATCCAGATTGCTCATCGGATTCGGTGTCGTCGGCCGTTTCCTGGTCGGGCTGGGGTACCGGGCTGGGTTCAGTCGTCGGGGTCGGAGTTGGCGATGGCGCGCTCTGCTCAGCCGGCTCGGGCAGCTCGGTCCAATCGGGTTTCGCACCCACCGACGCGGTCGGCTCAAAGCGCACCCAGCCCAGCCCCGCGAAGTAAAGCTCGGGCCAGGCATGCATATTGTGCGAGGTCACCACAAACGACCCGTCGGCCTGCGGGGCCCCGGTGGTGAAACCGACCGCGACCCGCGCGGGGATTCCCACCTGACGGGACATCAGGGCCATGGACGCCGCGAAGTGCACGCAGTAGCCCCGGCGCTCGGTGAACAGGAAGCTGACCAGTGAGTCGTAACCGGTGCCCTCCGGCGCATTCAGGTCGTAGTCGAACCGCTCCGGGTCACGCAGCCAGTTCTGCAGCAGCACCGCCCGCTCGCCATCGGTGCTGGCGGCAGCGGTGATCTGGCTGGCCAGCTCCGCGATCTGCGTGGGGGCGTCCGCGCTCTGCGAGGCCACCGCCCCTTCCGGTGGGGTCCCGGCGATCGCAGCAGCCAGTTCGTCCGCGGTGGGGGCCGAGGGCCGGCTCTCGACGGTGTAGTCGAGTTCGCGGACGGCTGCCGCACCCAGCTCC
>JBMNPP010000191.1:0-5185 GCA_050943675.1 Brooklawnia sp. | reverse complement strand
CCCTGGCCACAGACCAGTTGGGGCAAACTCGCGTCGACAGGCCGACTGGTGATTGCCGCGGCTGCGCCGCCGTCTGCTGCCTGGCGCAGGTAGTCGTGGCCGTCGACCTGCTCCCCCGGCAATGCCACGAATAGCGCCTGCCCGGTGACCTGCCTGCTGTCGATGACCACATCCGGGCCGACGATGCGCTGACGGTCACCGACCAACTGCACCTGCTGGCCGCCGGCCTCGATGAGTTCGGCCAATTCGGCCAGGGTTCGCCTGTTCACTGCTGATCTCCTAGGGGGCCGCGTAATGCAGCCCATTCCTGCCGGGCCACTGCCACATCATCGAATTCAACGGTCTGGTCGGCCAACTGCTGGGTGCGTTCATGGCCCTTGCCCAGGATCGCCACCGAATCGGCGGGGCCGGCCAGCGACAACGCCAGCCGGATCGCAGAGCGCCGGTCGCCACCATCGACTGCCTCGGTCGTCCCGCTTGCTCGCGCACCGGCCAGTACCCGGGCACGGATGGGCGCAGGATCCTCCGAGCGTGGGTTGTCGTCAGTGACGACGACGACATCGGCACCCCGTGCAGCGGCCCTGCCCATGGGTTCACGCTTGTCGGGGTCCCGGTCACCGCCGGCCCCCAGTACCGCGATCACCCGTCCCTGATCACCGGGATGGTTGAGCGCGGCCAGTGCAGAGGTAATCGCCTGCGGGGTGTGGGCGAAATCGACGTAGCAGCGGGGCGCCTGCGCACCGGGCAACTCCACCGGCTGCATCCGGCCCGGGATGATGGCACGGGCCAGTCCCGGCAGTGCGGCGTGCATGTCGAGGCCGGCCTGGTCAATCATCGCCAGGGCGAGTGCGCCATTGCGGACGTTGTAGTCACCGGGCAGGCCCAGCCGGGCCTCCAGGGTGCCGTGGGGGTGCTCCAGGGTGAAGCGGGTTCCGGCCCCGTCCGTGCGCCAACCACTGATGCGGTAATCGCAGTCGACTGCCGAACCGACCGAAACCGCGGGCAGCCCCAGGGCAGCGGCCTGATCCAGCAACTGCAGACCCGCCGGATCGTCGGCATTTATGACCGCCCGGCAGGCGTATCCGGGGGTGAACAGCCGGGCCTTGGCGGCGAAGTAGTCCTCGATGGTGTCGTGGAAGTCAAGGTGGTCGCGCCCAAGGTTGGTGAAGCCGACCACGTCGAAGGTGATCCCGGCCGCCCGCTGCAGTGCCAACGCGTGCGAACTGACCTCCATCGCCATCGCCTCGGCGCCGGCCTGACTGAACTGGGCAAGGATCGCCTGCAGGTCGGGCGCCTCGGGGGTGGTCACGGTACTGGTGTGCATGGGGAGCTGCTCATCGCCCAGCAGGATGCCGAGCGTGCCGATGCTGCCGCAGCGCCGCCCAGCACCGTTGAGGGCTGCTGACAGCATCAGGACCGTGGTCGACTTGCCGTTGGTACCGGTGACCGCGAAGCAGGTCATTGAGCGGGCCGGATGGCCGTGGCAGCGGGCCGCAGCGACCGCCATCGCCTCGCGGACCTGCACTGTGGTGGCCACCGGCAGCCCCGAGGCGGCGGCCAGCGGCGCACCCTGGGGGTCGGTGAGCACGGCCACAGCACCGGCCCGGGCGGCCTGGGCTGCGAATTCGGCGCCGTGCCGGGTGGCGCCCTGCAGGCCGATATACAGATCGCCGGGGCCGACCCGTCGCGAATCCAGCACTACACCGGTGACCACCGGATCAGCAGCGGGCAACTGGACCGGCAGACCGGCCAGCAGGGCGGACAGGGTCATCGCGGTTGAATCCGGGCTGGTCACGGCTGGTAGAACAGGGGGTCGGTGTACTCGGGTACATGGGTGGACGGCGCGATACCGAACCTCGGCAACGTCTGCATCATCAATTCGCGTGCGGATGGGAAAGCCACCACGCCACCATAGAACCCATTGGTCGGCTCGTCGATCACGACGTAGACCAGGATCTGTGGATTCTCGGCCGGGGCGACCGCAACATACGAACCGGTGTAGCCACCGTCGTAATTGCCGTACTTGCCGGCCTTCTGGGCAGTACCCGACTTGCCGGCCATCCGGTAGCCCGGGATGACCTGTGCGTCGGCGGTGCCCATCTCTGCGGAGGCGACCGAGGCCTCCATCATGTTGACCACCGCTGCGGACGCCTCGGGGCTGATCACCCGGGAGGGCTCAGTCCGCTCGAAGCTGATCGCATCACCGGAAGCCGTGGCAGCCGAGGCGATGATGGTCGGCTGGTGGTAGACCCCACCATTGGTGACCGCAGCGATCGCCGCTGCGTTCTGGACTGCCGTCAGCGACAGCCCCTGACCGAATGAGATCTGGTCGCGGGTGTAGTCAGCCATGTCGGCACCGGGCAAAACCCCCATACCGGCCGGGGATTCACCGGGCAGTTCGATGCCGGTGGCCGATCCCAGACCGAAACTGGCCAGGTAGTTCGACAGGGTCGCCTTGTCGATCTGCCGGGTCATCTGCACCATGCCGACATTGGACGACTGGGCCACCACACCACGGGCAGTCATGTAGAGGGTGCCGTGCGCCCAGGCGTCCCGGATCGGCGCACCACCCGACATGATCGACTCTGGTACCTCGACCCTGGTATCCGGGTCGATGATTCCCGCATCGAGCAGTGCCGCCGCGGTGAGTACCTTTTGCACCGAGCCCGGCTCGTAGGCGTCGGTGATGGCCCGGTTGCCAAGGTTGTCGGCGTCGGCCCCGCCGGGGTTGTTGGAGTCGAAGCTCGGCACGGTGGCCAGGGCGAGAAGTTCGCCGGTCTGGACCGCCATGATCACCACGGTGCCGCTCTTGGCATTCGAGTTGGCCACCGCGTTGGCCAGTTCAGCCTGGGCCATCCACTGCAGTTCGGCATCGATGGTGAGCTGGTAGCGGGCCCCGTTGACCGGCTCGACCAGGGTGGAGTCACCCAGCGGGATCGGGCCGTAGCGCGAGGTCTGGTAGGTCTGTTTGCCGTCGATACCGCTGAGCTGGGAATTCTGGGAGTATTCGAGCCCGGCCGCGCCGGAATCCTCGAAGTCGACGAAGCCGAGCACATTCGAGGCGAGCGTGCCGTTGGGGTAATAGCGGACGGGGTCGGCCACCGGGTAGATGCCGTACCAGCCGCCCTCACTCAACTCGTCGGCCATCTGCTGGTAGAGCGCGGCTGAAACCTTGCGCTTGATCATCTCGTACTGGTTGGGGCTACCGTCCTCGTGCCGGGGTTTGCTCAGCCGTTCGAGGTAGTCATCCTTGCTGCCACCCAGGTGGCGGGCCAGGACCCCGGCGATGGCCTCGGGTGCCTGGGCAGCCTTCTCGCGCTGGGCGTCGGTCATGTGCTCGGGATCGTAACCGTTGGAGGCGATCGAGTACGGGTCAGCGATGACCTGGAATGCCGGCTGGGTCTCTGCCAGCACCTGGCCGTTACGGTCCAGGATGACGCCCCGGTCGGCCTTCAACACCTGGGTGCGGGTCAACTGCTGTGCGGCTGCCTGCGCGTTTGCCGAGGCATCGATGCCCTGCAGCAGCAGTGCACGTCCAGAGGCGATCGACAGCAGCATGGCCATCACGACGAAGAAGATGGTCAGCCGCTTGTCTGCCGAGGCCAGCCGCAGGCGACGCGGCCGTGCCCGGCGGGTCACGGGGTACCTCCTGGTGGTGGCACCATGCCGGGCAGTTCATTGCCGTTGACTGGTTCGGCGACCCCAACCACCTGACCGTCCGGCATCTTGATGAAGGCGGGGTTGGGGTTGGGTCGCATCCCCAGGTCCCAGGCACGCCGGGCGAGGTTCTGGCTCGACCTGAGGTCCTGCACCTGGGCTACCAGCGCTGCCTCCTGGTAACGCAGTTCGGCCTCGCGGGATTGCAGGGCGGTGAGTTCGGCCGACTGGGTCTGGATCGTGGTTGACAGCAGCAGCACACCGGCCATGCCACCGCCCAGCAGGACGGCCACGATCAGCATGAACGGCAACTGCGCCAACTGGCGGGTGCGGTTGGGGACCGCGCGCAGTGGCGTCGGTTTGGCTGGCGCGGCCTGCGGCTGCGCATCGATCATGGGGTGGGCCTGTGCACTCATCGATGCTCCTGCCTGCCGGCGCCAGCTGCCGGACGGATACGTTGCACTGCGCGCAGGCGCGCGGAGGCGGCACGCGGGTTGGTGGCAATCTCTGCCGGCTCCGGCTTCTCGGCGCCGCGGGTGAGCGCACTGAAGCGCGCCAGCAACTGCTCGGGGACGACCGGCAGCCTGGGTGGCGCGGAATCGCTGGCGGCGGCAGCGAAGGTCTTCTTGACCATCCGGTCCTCCAGCGAGTGGTAGGCCAGCACTGCTGCGCGACCGCCGACCAGAAGCCGGTCCAGGGCCGCGGGCAACAGCCCGGCCAGCGCATCCAGTTCGCCGTTCACCTCGATGCGCAGGGCCTGGAAGGTGCGCTTGGCGGGGTGGCCACCACCATGGCGGACCGCGGCGGGCAGGGCGGCCGAGATCGTCTCGACCAGCCTGGCCGAGGTGGTGAAGGGTGCCTCGGCGCGCGCCGCGACGATGCCGCGGGCGATGCGCTCGGCGTGGGGTTCTTCGCCGTAGCGCTTCAGGATGCGCACCAGGTCACGTTGTGGTGCCTGGTTCAGCAGGTCGGCAGCGGTGCGCGGGGCGGTGGGGTCCATGCGCATGTCCAGTGGCGCGTCGACGGCATAGGCGAAGCCGCGGGCGGTCTGGTCGATCTGCAGGCTGGATAGCCCCAGGTCGGCCAGCAGCGAGGCGACCTGGCCGACACCCAGGTCGTCCAGCACGTCGTCGAGCGCATCGAAACGGGCCTGCACCAGGTCGACCCGGTCAGCGAAGGGTGCCAGCACTTCTTCGGCGATGGCCAGGGCCTGGTCGTCCCGGTCGATGCCGACCAGGTGGGCCTGCGGGTTGGCGGCGAGGATGGCGCTGGCGTGACCGGCCATGCCCAGGGTCACGTCGACGTGGATGGCGCCGGGGGCCTGCAGCGCTGGGGTGAGCAATTCGACGATGCGATCGAGCATTACCGGGGTGTGGACGGGCCGGCCACTGGCGTCACTTGCCAGCGGCGGCTGTTTGTTCGCCTCCATCGCACCCCCTAAGAATCAGATCGATCCCCTGCGACACCTGGTTCCAATCCGGGCCGCTACCTGGCACCGGGGAAGGTGTGCCAGGGAGCTGTGGCCCGG
>JBMNPP010000190.1:0-5231 GCA_050943675.1 Brooklawnia sp. | reverse complement strand
CATCGCCGGGCGGGGCGCCCAGCCGGGACAGTTCTTCCTCGATGCCGATGCGGTTCAGCCGGTCGGCCAGGTAATCCACAGCCTCCGGATTGCTGAAATCGGTTTGGCGCACCCAGCGCTCGGGCCGGGTGCCACGGACCCGCCACACCTGCCCACCCGCACCGTCGCCCTGACGCTTGATGGTGAACTGCTCGCCCTGGTCGACCGGCGTGGGCCGGATCACGATCCGCGGACTGGGAGCCTGCGCCATCTCGGCGCGCCTGGATTCCACGATCTCGGCCATCGCATAGGTCAGGGCCTTCAGGCCCTCACCAGTGATCGCCGAGATCGGGAAGACCTGGAAGCCGCGAGCCTCCAGTTCGGGACGCACCAGGTCGACCATCTCACGGGCATCAGGTATGTCGACCTTGTTCAGGGCCACCAGCCGTGGCCGGTCGTCCAGTCCGCCGTAACTGGCCAACTCGGTTTCGATGATGTCCAGGTCGGCAAGCGGGTCGCGCTCGGGTTCCCAGGTGGCGCAGTCGATGACGTGGACTATCGCCTGGCAGCGCTCGATATGCCGCAGGAAATCGTGCCCCAGGCCACGGCCCTGGCTGGCGCCCTCGATCAACCCCGGGACATCGGCCACGGTGAAGGTGGTCTGACCCGCGACGACCACACCCAGGTTGGGTACCAGCGTGGTGAACGGGTAATCGGCGATCTTCGGTTTGGCAGCCGAGATGGCCGCGATCAGGCTCGACTTGCCAGCGCTGGGGAAACCCACCAGCCCAACGTCGGCCATGACCTTGAGTTCAAGATCGATGAGGCGTTGCTCGCCCTCCTCACCCAACAGCGCGAACCCGGGCGCCTTGCGGGCCCTCGAGGCCAGCGCAGCATTACCCAGGCCACCACGGCCGCCCTGGGCGATCACGACCTCGTCGCTCTGGCCCAGATCGGCGAGTAGCTCGCCTGTGTCGGCGTCAGTGACCACCGTGCCCGGCGGCACCATGAGGACGATGTCGGCACCATTGGCACCATTGCGGTTCCCGCCCTCGCCGGGCTGCCCACCGCTCGCGCGACGCTGCGACTGGCGGTGGTAGTCGACCAGCGTGGTCAGCCCCTGGTCGACCCGCATGATCACCGAGCCGCCATTGCCGCCATTACCGCCGTCGGGCCCGCCCAACGGCTTGAACTTTTCACGGTAGACCGAGGCACACCCGTGCCCGCCATTGCCGGCACTCACCACCAGGCGGGCGCGGTCAACGAAGGTAGGAATCATGGGTTTGCTCTCGTGCAGCGAATAACGTAGCGGCCAGTCTACCTACACCGCTCAACCTGGCAGTCACGCTGCCCGCCGCGTGCTGACTGCGGCGCTAGGCTGGCCGCACTCAATCACCCGATGGGGAGGTCTTCATGCCCGACGTGCTCGCCTACGCCACCGATGATGCAGCCAGCCAGTTCTACCGCACCACAATCACCCGACGGGAGCCGGGCCCCACCGAGGTTTATTTCGAGGTCAGGTACGCCGGCATCTGCCATTCCGACATCCACACAGCCCGCGGCGAATGGGGCAGGGTGCGCTACCCGCTGGTACCCGGGCACGAATTGGCCGGCATCGTCACCAGGGTCGGCGACCAGGTAACGAAGTTCGCTGTCGGCGACAAGGTAGGGGTCGGCTGCTTCGTTGATTCCTGCCGCACCTGTGAGCACTGCCGAAACGACCACCAGCAATTCTGCACCAACCGTGAACTGCCCACAGTGTGGACCTACAACTCGGTCGGCCGCGACGGAGCGCCAACCGCAGGTGGGTACTCGCAGGGCATCACCGTCGAGCAGGACTACGTGCTGCGTATCCCCGAGCAGATCCCCTTCGAAAGCGCTGCCCCACTGCTGTGTGCCGGCATCACCCTGTATTCACCGCTGAAGCGCTGGGGTGCCGGACCCGGCAAGCAGGTGGCGATCATCGGGATGGGCGGGCTTGGCCACCTCGGCGTGCAGATCGCTGACCGGATGGGTGCCGAGGTGACCGTGATCAGCCAGACGATGGCCAAGCAGGACGACGGGCTGCGCTTCGGCGCCTCGCACTACTACGCGATGGATGATCCGCGCCGGCTCCGCGAGCTGCGGGGCAGCCTCGACCTGATGATCTCCACAGTTGCCGCGGTGACCGACCTGGACGCGCTGCTCAGGTTGCTCAAACCGTACGGCGCCCTGGTCGATGTCGGCCTGCCGGCGCAGGCCTCCAGCCTGCGGCTGTCGAGCCTGACCAGCGGCAGCAAGATTCTGGCCGGGTCGAATATCGGTGGCATCGCCGAAACCCAGGAGATGCTGGATTTCTGTGCTGTGCACGCGGTGGCCCCGCAGGTCGAGCTCATCAGCGGGACGCAGATCACCGACGCCTACGACAAGGTCGTCAACTCGCAGGTGCGCTACCGCTACGTGATCGACACGTCGACCTTCTAGACCAGCAGATCTCGTCGGGGCGGCCGACTACAGGATGTGCCCGATCTCCCAGAAACGGTCGGGCCGGCCGTCGATGGCCTCGGCCATGGCGATCGCCTGCTCATCGGTGAACGAGGCCACATAGTCCAGCACTCCCCTGCCCCGCCCCAGCCTGCGCACCCGCCGCGGTTCGATGGCGGGCACACCCGGCGGCGGATCGCGACTGATCCGGTCGTAGCCGTCGGTCGCCAACTCCACCAGCTCACGCAACCGCAGCGGCACCCGCTGGCGGTCGTGCCTGTCATCCAGCCACGAGATCAACCCCTTGACCGCGCGGGTCAGCAGCCGCCCGAGGCCGCGCTGGTACATCGCGATGTCGGAGCGTTCCAGCACGAAATGGCGGTGGATGAACTTGAGCACCTCGACCTCATGCCAGGCCAGGGTGTCCAGAGTCACCAGCCCGGTGCGCGGGTTGTCCGGGGAAGCCAGGACGACCGATTCCTGCAGGTGGTTCAGCCACGAACGGGTGGAGCCCTCCAGGGTTCGCTCGTCCGCGATCGAACCATCAAAACCATCGGCCAGCAGGCCGTCGACCAGGTCGGCCGAAACGTTGCGCACCGCCTCCCAGAACGCGTCATAGTCAGCGACCCAGGGGTCATCGGAGACCGTCCTGCGACGCAGCACCTCTATGGCGCTGCCAGCCGGGGCATGCCGCAGCTCGAGTTCGTCATCACTGATGACCCGCAAATCACTGGCGTTGCGCAGCCAGCCGTGGAATTCATGCCCGATCGCGCCATGGCCGAGCAGCCCGGCACGGTGAAAATCCTCGATGTCATGCACCGAGTAGGCGATGTCGTCGGCGATATCCATCACCGAACACTCGAATGATTGCTGGTAGGGCAGCACGCCGTGCGCCCCGTCCCGGGCCTTCTGCAGGTCTTCGGCGTCAAGGAAATAGGCTGAGTACTTGCGCACCACCAGCTCGCCATCGATCCACCGCAGGCCGGGAGGCAGGTCGCGGTGTGCACGCGGATCAAGCTCGATGCTGGGCAACCACGGGTACTTGGCCACGGCCGAGCGACTGGCCGCCGTCAGGTTGAGGCCACGCGGTGAACCATGGCTGACGTCCAGCGAGGCCACGATGCGGTAGGTCTGCGCGTTGCCCTCATATCCGTCGGCAAGACCCAGCAGGTCACGGGCCAACCGATCCAGGACCCGTTCACCGTGGTGCCCGAACGGTGGATGGCCCAGGTCGTGGGCGCAGGCAGCGGTGCGCACCACATGCGGATCGCAGGCGTACTCAGGCGGCAACGACACGGTGTCGGCCAGCATCGCGCGCATCCGCAGCGCGATCGCGTGCGCGACCGAACTGACCTTCAGTGAATGGGTCAACCGGTTGTGAATAGCAGAGCGGCCACCCGATTGGCCAATGACCTGGGTGACCGCTGACAGCCTTGAATAAAACGGTGAAAACTGGACGCGCTCAAGATCGACCCGGAATTGCTCGCCGTCTTCGCGCAGGGCGAGGCTTTCGTCGTGGATGCGGCTGGTACGCAACGTCACGATCTACCCCTGGGCTCAGGCCTCGAGTGGCTCCACGTTCACCACGCGACGGCCCCGGCGGGTGCCGTACTGTACCTTGCCTGCCACGGTGGCGAACAGGGTGTCGTCACGACCACGACCAACGCCCTCGCCGGGGTGGAAGTGGGTGCCACGCTGCCGGACGAGGATCTCGCCCGCGTTGACCTCTTGACCGCCGAACCGCTTGACACCGAGGCGCTGGGCGTTTGAATCGCGACCATTGCGCGTGCTCGACGCGCCCTTCTTTGTTGCCATGGTGGTGCCTCCTCAGCCTTCGATTCCGGTGACCTTGACCTGGGTATACCGCTGGCGGTGCCCCAGCCGGCGCCGGTAGCCGGACTTGCTCTTGTACTTCATGATGCGGATCTTGGGACCCTTGACCTCACCGAGCACCTCAGCGGTGACGGTGGTCTTGCTCAACTTGTCCTGGACGGTGATGTCGTCGCCGTCGACCAGCATCAGCGGGGTCAGCTCAATGCTGGATCCGACCTCGTCTGTAACCTTGTCGATCTCGACGATGTCACCCACTGCCACCTTGTGCTGGCGGCCGCCACTGCGCACGATCGCGTACACGCCTGACTCACTCTCGCTCAACCGATCCTCACCAACTGCGGGACCGGAAACTCTTACTTCCTGATGGCGCCGAACGCCGAATGTGGTCTGGCTGACACAGGCCAGCCGCAGACGCACCGAAGATCCATGTTACGTTGCCTGATCCCAGCCGGTCAAACCGCGGCATCAGGTTGTGGATCGGACTGGTCAGTATGCTGCCGGGATGCGGCCGCTGCCAGCCTGGCCGTGGCCTGCTTCGCCTCTTCAGAGGACGGCTGCACCTGGTTGGCCTTGGGCGTCGATTCCTCCTGCTTCTGCCGGGTGGTCCGGCCCCCGGACGAGCGCCCGCCCCTGCCCCGGTTCGCCGAACCACCGGACCGGCCACGGCGATCGCCACCATCGGCCGGTGCCTGTGATTCGACCGGGTCGTCATGGCGGTGGTAGCCACGGCCATTGCAGTGCTCGCACACGTCGGTAAATGCCTCGGCCAGGCCAGTACCGATGCGCTTGCGCGTCATCTGCACCAGACCCAGGCTGGTCACCTCACTGACCTGGTGGCGCGTGCGGTCGCGTCCCAGGCATTCGACGAGGCGGCGCAGCAGCAGATCGCGGTTGCTGGGCAACACCATGTCGATGAAGTCGATCACGATGATGCCGCCGATATCACGCAACCTCAA
>JBMNPP010000189.1:0-5256 GCA_050943675.1 Brooklawnia sp. | reverse complement strand
AGATCGACCTGGTCGAACTGTTCACCGACGTCGGCGGTCTGGCCGCCGACAAGGGCGTCGGGGTGGCGATCTTCATCGACGAGATGCAGGACCTGCGTCCCGAGGATGTCTCGGCGATGTGCGCGGCCACCCACGAGATCAGCCAGGAACGGCTGCCGCTCATCGTGGTCGGTGCCGGCCTGCCGCACCTGCCGGCAGTGCTCAGCGCGTCCAAGAGCTATTCGGAACGGCTGTTCAGTTACCAGCGCATCGACCGGCTCGACCGGGCCGCAGCCGACCTGGCGCTGCAGGTGCCCGCCCAGGAAGAGGACGCCGAATTCTCTGCCGACGCGCTGGACGCGATGTACCAGGCGACCAGCGGCTACCCGTACTTCATCCAGGCCTACGGCAAGGTCGTGTGGGACCAGGCACCGGCCTCACCGATCACCGCTGAGGACGTCACCGTCGCAGTACCCGAGGCAGAGTCCGAGCTGGCGGTCGGCTTCTTCGGCAGCCGCTATGAGCGGGCCACCCCCGGTGAGCGTGAATACCTGCGGGCGATGGCCGACATCAGCACCCAGGACGACCCGGGCGCCGGGGTGCCCACCAGTGCGGTCGCCGAACACCTGGGCCGCACCCCGCAATCGCTTTCACCAGCCCGTGATGCGCTGCTGAAGAAGGGGCTGGTGTATTCGGCCGAACGCGGCCTGGTCGCCTTCACGGTGCCGCACTTCGGCCGCTACCTGCGCTCACAAGGTTGATATAGCGGCCGGGGCATCTCAACAACCGAGGTACCCCCACCGGGCCTGCGGGCGTGATCTAACCTGAGGGGACCCCAAAACCCCGGGAGGTGGAGTGATCCGCAAACAGGCCAGCGACACGATGGTGACGGTGGAGTTCGTCCTCCCCGGAAACCTGGAACACACCCCCATCAGCGTGGTGGGCAACTTCAACGACTGGCAGCCCTACCGCAATCCGATGATCAGCCGCCCGGACGGCTCACTGAGCACATCCGTGGTTTGCCCACCAGGGACCGTGCTGCGTTTTCGCTACCTGGGCAACAACGGCGTGTGGTTCGACGAGCATGACGCCGACTGGATTGATGGCGACGGCAGCGTCCTTGTCGTCTGAGAGGGTTTACATGAGTGGCCTGGAGTACCTGAAGAACACCGACGGGTTTCGTTACGAACTGTGGGAGGGTAGCCAACTGGTCAGCCAGGTCGACTACCTGATCGACGGCAACACCGTCAGCCTGACCCACACCGGCACCCCTGCCCAGTACCGGGGTCGCGGCCTGGCCGCCAAGATCGTGGAGTTCGCGCTCGACGACATCCGCGACCAGGGGCAGCGGGTCGAACCGCTGTGCCCCTATGTCGCTTCGTATATCGCCGACAATCCCGAGTACGCCGACCTAGTGGCCACTCGTGTCTGACATGTACATCGTCTGCGCGCCGGATTCATTCAAGGGGTCGATGACGGCCGGGCAGGCTGCCGCCGCGATGGCCGAAGGCATCAACGATGCCATCAACGGCGCCACCATCATCGAACTGCCGATCGCTGATGGTGGTGAGGGCTTCACTGATGCGGTGGCCATCGCCACCGGGGCCGGCATGGTGCCGGTCGAGGTGGCCGACCAGCGCGGCACCATGCACACCAGCGGGTACGCGATCGGCAGCGACGCCACTGGAAGGTTCGCGGTGCTGGACGTCGCATCCACCAGCGGCCTGGAACGGGTGCCGCCCGAACAGCGCGATGTGCTCAATTATGATTCGCGCGGGCTGGGCCAACTGATCACCGCTGCCCTGGACCACGGCGTCCAGCGGCTGGTGATCGGCATCGGCGGCTCTTCAACCAACGAGGGCGGGGCCGGCATGCTGAGCGCGTTGGGGGTGCGCTTCCTGGACGCCAGCGGCTCCGAACTGCCACCCACCCCGGCCGGTCTGCGCCCCCTGGCCCGGGTTGATGCGACCGGCCTGGACGCCCGGCTGGCCGAGGTGCGCGTCGAGGTGGCCTGCGATGTCACCAACCCACTGCTCGGCCCCGAGGGCGCCTCAGCGGTCTACGGCCCGCAGAAGGGTGCCACCACCCCCGAGTTGGTCGCCGAACTCGATGCGATCCTGGCCCGGCTGGTCAGGACGTGCGGGCCGGGTGCCGCCCGGGTCGCCGAGCTGCCCGGTTCCGGCGCCGCAGGCGGACTGGGTTGGGCACTCCAATACTTCTGTGGCGCATCCCTGCGTCCGGGTCTGGAACTGGTCGCTGACGTGGTCGGACTGGACGCCCACCTGGCCCGGGCTGACCTGCTGCTCACCGCCGAGGGAGCGATCGACCAGCAGACCCGGCATGGCAAGGCGATCCAGCGGTTGTGCCAGCACGCTGCGGACGCGGACGTCCCGGTGCTGGTGTTCGCGGGCAGGGTCGACCTTGCACCATCACAACTGCCCGGTCGGGTGCTCGACATCGTGGCGATCACCCCGCCCGGCACCCCGCTCGAAGTGGCGCTACGCGAAGGGCAGGTCAACCTGCGTCGCGCCGTGGCTCACTCGGTGGCTGCGGCGTCCTGGTAGCGATAGAGCTGACCGGTGCGGTCGCTGACCATCGCCAGGTAACCACCGGTCAGGTCGAGTTCGACCTCAAGCCAGTCAGTACCGGCCACCACCCGGTAGACATAGCGTTCGTTGGTCAGTTCGACCTTTTCCAGGCGCGCGTCGACCAGCCAGGTGTTCTGCCGGCGGATCGAAATCAACGCCCGGTGGGCATCCAGCAGCCACGGCACAGGCGGCACCCAGTCGGCCGGGTCGGCAGGCATCTCGGGGCGGATCTCGTCATCGCCACCGGCCCGCTCAAACTTGGTGCCCTCGGCGCCACCCTCATCGCCGTAGTAGATCGCCGGGGTGCCGCCCAGGGTCATCATGATGACCAGTGCGAGCAGGGCTCCCGACGGTCCGATCCGGGTCGTGATGCGTGTCACGTCGTGGTTGCCGACGAAGGTGACCGGGCGGCCCAGGTCGAGCAGTTCGTTGAGGCGGGTCAGCGTCCAGTCCAGTTCGAAGAAGTTGCGGTCGCTGATCGAACTCCAGACCGCCTTCCACAACTCGTAGGCGGTGATCGAGGTTAGGCCCGAGGCAGCGATCTTGTCGAAGTCTGCGTGGATCACCTCGCCGACGAAGAAGGCGTCGGGGTATTCGGCCCGCACGGCCGGCAGCACCCTGGCCCAGAACTCGGGATTGACCGCGTAGGCAGCGTCCAGGCGCCAGCCGTCGATACCGCGGGCCAGCCAGTGGCGCATCACATCGCCGACCAGCTTGACCACTGCAGGTGAATCGTGGTTGAGCAGGACGAGGTCGTCGCTGCCCTCGAAGTTCAGCCTGACCGGCGGATCAGCGGAGTAGTCGATGTGGAACCAGTCAGAACTCTCGGCCTGCGGTGAGGCCAGGGCATCGACCAGGGCCGGGTAGGTCGCAGCGACGTGATTGAACACCCCGTCCAGCAGCACCCGGATGCCGCGGCTCCGGCAGGCCTCGATGAGCCGGTCGAAGTCGTCCCCATCACCCAGCCGCGGGTCGATGGCGAAGTAGTCGAGCGTGTCATAGCCGTGCCTGACTGATGAGAAGATCGGGCCCAACAGCAACCCATTGCAGCCCAGCCCGAGCAGGTGGTCCAGCCAGGCCGCCAGGCGGCCCATCCGGTGCTCGACACCCGCGTCGGGACGCAGGTGACTGCCGTCCATGGGGGCACCGGTCAGGCCCAGGGGGTAGACGGCGTACCAGATCGCGGTGTCGGTCCACTGTGGTGCTGCTGTTGTCACACTGCCTCCTGGGTTGCTCAAGATCACAACTCTAGGACGCGGTCACCCGTCTCGGCCAATACAACGCCAAATCCGGCCTGTCTTGGGCGGATACCGCAGGTCGGCTACTGGGTGGGGGTGGGCAGCACTGTGCCCAGGCCCTCCGCGATCACGCCGGTGTCGGTGCTGACGGCAATGAACTCGAACCCCATGGCGCGCACGGCAGTTGCGCGCTCGGGGGTGCCGGCGAAGATGGCGGCCTTCTTCCCTGCTGCCGCTGCGGCCGCAGCCAGCGAGGGCAGTGGATCAGCCGGGCCAGCCAGGCTGATCAGTGCATCGATCCGGGTCCCCAACGACAGCGCGAGGTCAAGGGGCCCAACAAGCACTCCGGTGATTCCCTCGACGGCCAGGATCTGCTCAACGTTGGCCAGCCCAGTGGCCGTCTCGATCATCGCCCACACCTCCAACTGGCTGTTCGCGACGGGCTGGGCGCCCCAAAGGCCCACCAGCGAACCCCAACTGCGTTGACCGAGCGGCGGGTGGTGGGCGGCCCGCACCAGTTGCCGGGCATGCTCGACGGTCTCGATCATCGGGACGATCACGATCTCTGCACCGGCATCCAGCGCCCGCCCGACAGGGGTGGTGCCCAATTCTGCAATCCGCACCGCGATGCGCGGACGCTCGGGCAACCCGTTGAGCAGGCTGATGGTTGCAATGGTGGCTGCATCATCGAAGGCGCCGTGCTGCTGGTCCAGGGTGATCCAGCCGATTCCGCCAAGTGCGATCTGCGCCGTCGTCAGTGGCTCCCCGAGCAGGCACCAGATTCCCTGGCCCGCATTGATCTTGTCTTGTCGCATCACATTCTTCCTTTCGAAGTCAGGACGCCCAGGCACCGGTGCCGAACAGGCTGGCCCACCATGCCATGAGCACCAGGTCGGCCACCAGCAGCACGATCAGGATCGTGCTGCGGGCGGCCCGGGCCCCGCGTCCGGCGGGTCGCCACGAAACCATTGCGCCGAGCATCACGAACAGCGGGAACCACAGCAGGACGGCCCGGTTGACCGACATGAACCAGCCCGAGCAGCTGAGTGCCACCACGTTGACGGTGATCCAGGTGAATTCGCCCCAGCGGCGGCGCACCAGGCACCACAGGGCGGTCAGGTAGCCCAACCCGACCGAGACGATCTCGAAGCGGAACATGACCGGCACCTCGGGACGCCCCGGCCAGTATGATTCTGCGGTCAGCGGCAGGGTGGCCTCCAGCGCCTGCCAGGGCCACGACATGTTGCGCTGCCAGCCGGCCCCCTGGGCGGCATACCAGGCCGTCCACGAGCCGGTCTGCCAGTACAGGTAGACCATGTAGGCGCCCAGCACGGCGACCGGGATGAACAACCACAGGGCGCCCAGCAGGCGGCGACGGAACGGCCGGTCGGCCTGCACCAGCACCAGGATGCCCAGTGCTGCCACCAGGAAGAGCCCCGAAACCCGTAGTG
>JBMNPP010000188.1:0-5318 GCA_050943675.1 Brooklawnia sp. | reverse complement strand
CGGTCTCGGCGCGGGCTGCCATCCGCAGCACCTCGTCGCGTGCCAGCCCGTTCAGGGCGACCACATCGGTCAGTACCGGGCGTCCCTCGGTGAGGGTGCCGGTCTTGTCGAGCGCGACCGCACTGATGCGGGCCGAGGTCTCCAGGAACTCGCCACCCTTGATCAGGATTCCGTCGCGGGCACCGCGACCGATGCCTGCCACGATCGAAACCGGGATCGAGATGACCAGCGCACCGGGGCAACCGATCACCAGAAGGGTGAGGGCAAGGATGACATCGCGGGTGAAAATGCCGACCAGCAGGGCGAGCAGGATGATGCCCGGGGTGTACCACTTCGAGAAGCGGTCCATGAACACCTGGGTCTTCGCCTTTGCGTCCTGGGCCTCTTCAACCCGGTGGATGATGCGGGCCAGCGTGGTGTCGGCACCGATCCCGACAGCGGTCACCTGCAGGAAGCCGCTGGTCGCGATCGTCCCGGCGAAGACCTGGTCACCGGCAGCCTTGTCGACCGGGATCGACTCACCAGTGATGGAGGCCTCGTCGAGCGCGCCGACCCCGCCCGCGACTGTGCCGTCGACGGGCACCTTGGTGCCGTTCTTGACCAGCACGATCTCGCCGGGGATGACCTCACCGGCAGGCACCTCGACCTGCTCGCCGTCGCGCAGCACGATCGCCACGTCGGGGGCGACCGCCACCAGTTCGGCCAGCGCCGAGCGGGTCTTGTTGAGCGTCGCCAATTCAAGCGCGTGGCCGATGGCGAACAGGAAGGTCACCGCAGCGGCCTCCCAGAAGTTGCGTACCAGGATCGCGCCGATGGCCGCCACCGAAACCAGCAGGTCGATACCGATTACCCGCACGGTCAGCGCACGCCAGGCCTTGATGACTACGGGGGTGCCGGCGATGACCGCGGCAGTGACCATCAGGACCTCGCCCGTGACCGGCGCCGCAAACAGGCGGCTGGCAGCCAGCGAGGCGACGATCAGCACCCCGGAGACGATGGGGACGGCCCAGTGGCCACGAAGCCACGTCTGGACCTTGTTCATTGGTGGTTCCTTTCAGGGTTGTCGTGTCCGGGAGTGCTGTCGTTCAATCAGAAGGCGGCGGGCTTGGCGGTGTAACCGGCCTTGGCGACCTCGGCTACCAGGGCGTCGACAGTGGCCTGCACAGGATCGTGGACGACCTCGATGCGGGATGAGGCGAACTGCACCGCGACCGACTCGACACCGGCCAGGCGGCCGACCTGCTTCTCGATCTTGGTGACGCAGGACGGGCAGGAAAAGCCCTCGGCGCGGAGGGTGGTCTTCTTGGTGTTGGCAGTCATGAAAAGTCCCTTTCGTAAGTGGATCAACTTGCTACGTGCTTCAAGGTACGCAGCCGCGTTGCGCCGTGCCTTGACCCACGTCAAGAACCGAAAACCGGCCCCCTGGTCGGGCCCGGGGCAGTTTTGCCTGCGCTGTGGGCCGGGCAGCGGCGGGGTAGCCTAGGCATCGTCACAACTTGAAGGGTTTACGGGATGTTTTGTGCGCGCTGCTGGTCGCTCGTCGGCCCCCACGACCGCGCCTGCCCCCACTGCGAGAACGACCTGACCCGCCCCGGTTCGGTGCGGCTGGCCGACCCACGCAGGGTCCCCCGTGATTCCCGTGGGGCACCAGTGCTCGACGGTCAGACGCCCACTTCAGCCCCGCCGGTCAAGGCGTCCTTCAACTCAACCGGGCAACTGCCGCAGCAGCCACTGGCAGCCCCGGCCGTGCCACTTGTGGCGGCCACTGGCCCCGGCTGGTGGCAGGGCGTCAAGGAACGCCTGGCCGAGACCGGTGAGAAGGCCGCAGCCGCCAACAAGGAACGCCGCGAGCAGCAGGCCGCCGAGCCGGAAGCCGTCGAGCAGCCGGACACCGGGCAGCAGGTGGAGCCGGGGCCCCGGATCGAGGTCGACCAGGACCGTGACCTGATCAGCTTCTACCAGGCGGTCCTGCCCGAACCCCTCAGCGCACCCCTCAAACCCGCCCCGACACTGGCCGCGACCGCAGTCAAACCGGACGTAAAGCCTGCACCACCAGCCGTCAAGCCGGCAACAGCCGTGCAGGCACCCATCCGCAACCACCGGCCCCCGCGTGACCTGAGCCTGTGGGATGACTACGGCATGGCAGAGGCCCGGACAGGTTTGCGGATCGACCGGGAGGCCAGCCCGGGTCAGCAGATAGGTCAGGTGATGGGCGCCTCGGCAGTGCCTGCGGCCAAGGTGACTGCATTCATCGCCGTCGTGGTCGGTGCGATGGTGGTGCTGGCCCTGCTCGTGGGGCGACTGGTCAACATGGACGCCTCCATCCCCGACCCGCCCCCACCGGTCCCCACGACCGCTTCCGCCCCGCAGACCCCTGAGTTGCCGGCCGACGCCCAGCAGTGCACCGACGGGCTGTGGGCCAGCGCGCAGACCGAGTGCTCCCTGGCCATCGAACTGGGCTCGCAGGTGCCCTACAACATGACCGAGCCCTCGGTGGTGCGGGTGCACAGTGCGTCCCTGGGAGGCGTCGTGCGGCTGGACTGCGTGCCTGGTCAGGGCATTGACTGCCGGGGTCTGGGTGATTACGACCACGTGCAGTTCTGGCTGGTCGTCTAGCGGGCGTTCAGCGACCCAGGCCCTCGGCCTGGCTTGGACGGCGGACGTCGGTGAGTTGCGCCTGGGCGTCGGAATCCCAAAGCTGTGACCAACTGGTCGCGATCTCGAATTCGCTGTGTGCGGCGGTCGGGAACCAGCACTGGATCTGGTCGGCCTCACGCGGCTTGTCCGCCCAGGCCAATTCTGCGGCCAGCGTGGGGATCCCCGGTGAGTGGCCGATCACCAGCAGCGAGGTGATCTCGTCCTCGATCTCACCGATCCGCTGCCTGATCAGGCTGGCGGAGCCCAGGTACAGCGCCTCCATGTACTGGACGGGTATCGGCCCCCCGTCAGGGCCCTTCAGGTCGAGCGCCTCGTAGGTCTGCCGGGTGCGCTGTGACGAAGAGCACAGGACGAGCTGGATGCCGCGATCAGCGAGTACCAGCCCCGCGTCCTTCGCCTGCCGCCAGCCACGAGGCGCCAGGACGCGATCGAAATCGGTGCGGGCATCGTGGGCTTCGGCCTTGGCGTGACGCATCAGGAAGAGCGTGCGAGTCATGCCCCAACGTTAGCCGCCCCAATCCAGCTTGGGGCCGCGGGTTGATCAGCTTGTCGTGGCCACCATGAGGTCGCGGTGGATGGATGAATCAACCCGGTGTCCGAACTGCTGCCAGGGGTCATCGTCTCGCGGCCGCAGACCGGCGTCGAGGAGTATCCGGCCCAGTTCGGCCCGCGGCAGGGTGAGGGTGTTCCACGAGATGCCCAGGGCCCCGCCCGGTTTGAGCTGCCCCCGCCAGACCGGGATCGCCTCGCTCAGTAACTGCCTGGGGGAGCGATCACGCGGCGACGGGCCCTTGGCGCGATATGCCCCGTGGACGACCCCGTAGGGTGCATCGGTGAGGATGGCATCGAAACGTTTGCGGCCGTAGAGCACCGCCGAATCGCGGGTGTCGCCGGTGAACACCGTCAGCTGCAGGGTGGGCATGCCCGGCCGGGCCGGCGCGGCACTGGTCGCCTCACCCAGGCGGGCGGCGGCGTCCAACCGGCGGCCGATGGCACGGCCATCGCGCCGCACCGGGCTGACCTGTGCTGAATGCTTGATTCGTTTGGTGCGCAGATAGGTCTTCAGGTACGCACTGAGCGCCTCGAACGATTTGTCGTCGGCCTCGACCCCGTAGGCGTGGTGGCCGGCCTGCCAGGCAGCCAGCAGGGTGGTGCCGCGCCCGGCCAGCGGATCAAGCACATCAAGCGGTCCGGGACGCTGCACGGCACTGAGCGTCAGGTGCAGCAGCAGCCGGGTGAAGACCTCGTTGGTCTTGCCCTGGTACTTCGGGATGGTCACCAGGTCGTCATCGAAGAACGCCAGCCGGGGCAGTTCGATGGGACGCAGCAGGTCACCAACACGCTCGAAAGTGACCAGTTGGGTCGACTGGGCGGCCAACCTTAGGTGGTCGAGCTCGTCGGCCTCGAACTCAAGGGCAGCCGCACCAGCCAGCGTGGTCTGCCGGATCGAGTGGGCGAACGGGGCGGTCACCGCCAGTTCAGCGGCGGCCAGTGCACCACTGGCCTGCCGGTAGACGTGGTTGGCGGCCGGGCTGAGCAGCATCAGGTAGGACGGCACCGGCCCATCGTTTCATGTTCACCTGAACGATTCCCTCCGGTTGCCCTGGTGGTCTATCGTCAGGCAAATGGGAAACAGGACGATTCTCGGACTCGCATTGGCCTGCTACACCGCTGCCGTGGCTGCCCTGCTGCTTGGTCGCAACACCACCCGCGCCCACTTCGAGGCTGAGTAATCCTCGTAGCCACCGCACAAATGGTGACCCCCACGCGAGAGGTTAGGTTAGGCAATGCTAACCTGCTGGTGTGACAACGATAGTCTCGAAATTGTGTGACCGCTGCCTTGACGTTTGTGACGTCCGCGCCGCCGGATGCATGGCCATGGGCGGCCTGCAGTGTGGGCAGCGCGGCGTGATCGCCGGGTTCAGCGATGAGGTCGATATGACGGTCAGTCGTCGACTGTTCGACCTGGGTTTCGCCCAGGGGGTTGACGTCGAGCTGGTGCGTTGTGCGCCGCTGGCCGATCCGATGGTCTTCCGGGTGGCCGGCTCCGAGATGCTGCTGCGTCGCGCCGAGGCCAACCGCGTCGTGGTGAAGGTGGCCTGAGTGTGAGCTGCCACGACTCTGGAGACGTGGCGGTAGTTGCGCCACCCACTGCCAAGCGCATCGCCCTGGTCGGCAACCCCAATGCCGGAAAGTCGACCCTGTTCAATGCCCTGACCGGGCTCGGCGCCAAGGTGGCCAACTACCCGGGCGTCACCGTCGCCAGGCACACCGGTGAACTGCGCATCGACGGCAACGATTTCGTCGTCGAGGACCTGCCCGGCTCTTACTCGCTCGACCCGATCAGCCCTGACGAGCAGATCGTGGCGCACGCGCTGGACACCGGTGGCCATGAACGCCCCGATGCCGTCCTGGTCGTGCTGGACGCCACCAGCCTGCAGCGTTCACTGGGCCTGCTGGCCCAGGTGCAGCAGCTCGGGCTGCCCACCCTGACGGTGCTCACCTTCAGTGACGAACTTGCCCGGCGCCAGGGTGCCCTGGATGTCCAGGCACTGTCGCAGGCCGTGGGCAACCGGGTGCAGTTGGCCACCGCCGGCAACCGCGCCCAGCTGCATGACCTGAAGCAGGCATTCACCGAGATCGACCAGTGGCCGGCACCC
>JBMNPP010000187.1:0-5360 GCA_050943675.1 Brooklawnia sp. | reverse complement strand
GATGTCCAACGCGCGACTGCGCAGCCGCATCACTTGAGCAACTTGGCCGACAGCGCCGCATCAATCAAGTCGGGCGCCTCGTCCCGGGCTTCGGTCGCCAGTCGTTCACGGGTGGCCATCAGGTCTCCGACCAGCTTCTTCGGCCAGACCTGCAACGCCCGATTGATGATCGCTGTGTCCTGCACCACGCCGAGCGTGGTCGAGATCTGCGCATACGCGGCAGCCGTATCGACAGCGCCTGGCATCGCATCACGCAGCGCCTCGGCACCGAACCGGGCGACCTTCGACCGTCGCCGCAGTCGGTGCTCCCAATCAGTGCTGGTTTCACCGTTGCGTGGCCCCTGGCGCCAGATCCTGGCCACCCGAAACTCCGCCCAGTGCATGCGTTCCAGGACGTCGTCGCGACCCGGCGTACCCTTGCCGCGCCAGGGATCGTCCACGAATTCCTCAACCAGGGAGACCACCCGCCCGGCCCGTACACCCACCAGCATCTTGTCGGCCAGGTGCGCGGTGCGGCGCCGCTCGGAATCCAGCGCCACCAGCAACTGCTTGGCCTTGCGCACCGACCGCAACTCCTCGGCCACCGCCTGGTGGATGACCTCGGCGTCGCGGGCCTGCCCGAGCACCGAGTTGTACCAATCAAGACCGTCGATGACCTCGGCGCTCA
This sequence comes from Brooklawnia sp., assembly GCA_050943675.1. Classification (GTDB taxonomy): domain Bacteria; phylum Actinomycetota; class Actinomycetes; order Propionibacteriales; family Propionibacteriaceae; genus Brooklawnia. Next base: position 4,693 of record JBMNPP010000187.1, on the reverse strand, counting down.
ACTGCCGCCGCAGCAACGGCTGGTAGACACGTACCGTCGCCTTGAGTCGCCGGCCGGCAGCCCGCAACCCGTGGATCGAATCTGCCTCACGGGCGTGAACGGCCTGCGGCAGGGTCTGCATCAACTCGAGCTGACGCGCCCAGTATCGGTGCACACTCGTGGCGGGTTTCATGGCCCCGATGGTAGCCGCAGCCATGTCCGGGCACCCAAAATGCCTGCTTGGTCTGGGTGCAGGAAGATTGCTGGACGGCATTGTGCACGCCGGTGGGAGTCGTACGCCGACGACTTGTTGGTGTGCTGCGGCGCACTACGGAAGGGTTGCCAGACCACAGAACGGGAATTGCGCACCCCAGACGGTCCTATTCGACTGTTTGGGGCCCGAAACAGCCTTCTGGGGTGCGCTAATCCCGATTTGGGTGACATGGCTGCCTTCCAGTACCCCAAGTGAGCAACCGCCCGCATGGTCAGCCTGGTCCTCCAAGAACTGGACAGCACGATGAAGGCATTCCGGCGGGGCGAGCACAGCACCAAGGCTCGCACTTTGCGAGGTGATCCCGACCGGCTCACGCTTGACTTGCGGCGATGCAATCACACCGGCGTTTGCGGACAAACAACGCAACTTGAGCCTGCACCATACGAAAGCAGCGCGACCTTCCCCTGAGGCCGTGACTAAACGGATGTGTATCCCTCATCATGTTCTTTTGATGGTCGTTCACCTTGTCGTCCTGCTGGTCGTAGGGCGAATCGTCATAGGCCGTCGCCGATCCAGTTGGGGTCGAGCCTGGCCACACCTGTCTCAGGCGCGGGGACGGTCGGCAGATACTCATCCAGCCAGGATTGCGGAATCGCCGATCCCTTCGCCACATTGATCACCACATCAACCCGCAGGTCGTTCCCCTTCACCTGGGCGCAGCACGCCGGCAGCAGGCCGCGCTGCTCACACGCCTCGACGACCGCCCGCAACTGCTCCGTTGTGGCTGGGGTGAGCTGCCCAACCGGTTCACCGAACAAGCGAACCGACATGCGGGGCGCAGTGTCCGCGCGCGCCGGCCAATCAGCATGCAACGTGACCATCACGTCCCACACGTCACGACCAGCCAGCCACCCAGACAACCGCTCGTGGTAGCGCTCCTCACCTGTGACCTGCATCCTCGACCCGCGCGGCAGCACCACGGTCGCCGGGTTTTTCGGCATTCCATCAGTCGGCTCGGACTCGGGTTGAGTGCGGTCCTGGCTGGGAGGTGACCATACCGGCGCTGTATCCGGGGGTTCTGCGTCCAAGTACACCCGTGCATACCAGCCACCCCCATAACTCTCGAGAACCCGCAGCTCTCCCACCTCTGTACCAGCGAGGACGGTGTTGAAGAAGGCGGCCTCGTCGCGCTGATAGCGTGCCTCCACCCGACCGACGCAGCCGACTTGGTCAACGTGAAACGTAAGCCGCGGGCCTCCCTTGTACTTGCCTGAGGGTTGCCCATCCACCTCGATCCGACAAGGCGACTTCTCCCCGTATCGGTTTTGCACTTCCGTCAGTTCGGTCTGGAATTCCTGCGAGGCCTTGAGTGTGACGGAGGGCATGAGCGCCTCACGTGATCTACCCTCACGCTCTTTCACCCAGTCGTCTCGCTGCCTTCTGCTCGCGAAGTAGCGGGCCGAGATCCGGCCATCGGGACTGAGCCATAGCCCTACCTCAATTGTGGGGCGCTGCCGGGATCTGGCGATCATGCGTTTGGCCACGTCTTGGGCGCCGCGCGAGAAGTATCCGATAGGCCCACTCTCTGTCATCACCAGGACGGCATTGCTGTCGTAGGGATTCTTCGGTTCTGGCAGGAACGTCCCGCGCACCAGGGCCCAGCCCCACCCGTCTGCACCAGTAACCGCGACCAACCGTCTCGCGTTCTGTCGATGCTCGTCGGTCATGATGTACAGCGTTTCGTGGTCTTCACCGAGGGTGAGCGCCCGACTAAACACTGGTTCGGTTCGCTGTGAAGGTGGCCTTTGCGTGGCAGATTTAGCGACTGCAGCCTGTTTGAGAATGCCTTTACGGCCGAATCCGAACAGCGCCATCATTCATCCTTTCCCCTCTGCGTTGAGGGTGCGGGTCCAGGTTGCCCATCCGTTCACGAACAGCGTCCACGGAACCATCATCGGTAGTCGCATACCTAAGTGAAGTCGAGCCTAGCCACACGGATATCGTCCCGGGCAACTTCTCCAGTCATTCACGAGGGCGTGAAAGGTATCCCCCCGTGAAGTTGCTGGACGGCATTTGAGCTCGACCAGTTGGAGTCGTACGCCGACGACTTGTTGGCGTGCTGCGGCGCACTACGGAAGGGTTGCCAGGCCACAGAACGGGAATTGCGCACCGCAGACGGCCCTTTTCGACCGTTCGGGGCCTCAAACAGCCCTCTGGGGTGTGCTGATCCCGATGGGGTCGCCCAACTGACGACCTGAAGACCCTGGAGGTTGTGCTAGGCCGTGGCGACCGACACAGCAATCAAGTCCCGCACGCCCAACCAGGAATATGCCTCTGCGACCGGTAGATACCGGTTGACTGGTGTTCATGAGATTCAGTGATCACCCTGATACCGACAAGGTAGGCATCTTGATTGCCGAGCTAGCAGACGCACTCACAGCACAGGTCTTGAACGAGTTTCCAGACTCGCCGCTCACTCGACACGCCATCGAGTCCGTAGAATGCGGCGAATCTGAAGATGCAATCTATACCGCTCTGATGTGCGCGGTTTCGAGCCGCTTGGCGATTGGGGAGAAGCTGCGGGACCAAGTCAGGGCACTTTTTGGGAACGATCCTGAGTATCAGACGCTTATTGAACAGCTCGCCTAGTACCGCGTTGTCGGTTCCTCGGTCATGGCTGGGGAGTCGCTTGGTGGTGGTCATGGTTTCCACCTGCGTTTGTGGGGGGCAACTGTCCAGATCAGCTACGGATCAACTCTGGAGCTTCGGAGATTGGGTGTTCCCGCTAGTCATTGCGGGTATTCATTGGCTCCCCGGACTGGACTCGAACCAGTGTGGTGTACTTCGGTACGTAACTGGGTAACCCGTTGTGAAACCGTCTTTGACTAGGTGATGAACGAAACAGTATCGCCTTTCGAGAGTATGCACAAGTGGGCAAAAGCCGCAGGAATGGGCTGCTATATTGCCCGTATGTTGCCCAAACAGACCCGAGACCGCCGATCGTTTGGCAGACTCCGGCAGCGATCATCCGGCCGCTGGCAGGCCGGCTACACCGGCCCAGACGGCCGCCTGTACCGAGCGCCGAACACCTTCCAGGCCAAGGATGACGCGACCGCCTGGCTCTCGGCTGAGCGAAAGTTGATCGACCTGGGCGAGTGGCTGCCGCCCAGCCAGCGAGGCCAGCGGGAGAAGCAGAACAGAATCAAGTTCGCCGCATACGCGGACAAGTGGTTGGCCAACCGGCTGGTGAAGGGCCAACCACTCAAGCCCCGCACGACGGCCCACTACAAGGCCCTGCTGAAAAACCAGCTCGCACCCACCTTCGGGGCCATGCCAGTGGCATCGATCACACGCGAGGACGTGGAGGCGTGGTACGCCGACCAGGGCAGCGCGACCCCAACGCTCACCGCGCACGCCTACAGCCTGCTGAGGACCATCCTCGGCAGCGCGGTGGAGGATGGACTATTGACTGCCAGCCCCTGCCACATCCGAGGTGCCGGAACGACGAGGCGCGCCCATAAAGTGGAGCCACTGACCCTGCCCGAGCTTGAAATTTTGGTGGAAGCGATGCTGCCGAAACACCGCCTGCTCATTCTGCTGGCCACTTGGTGCGCACTCAGGTTTGGTGAGTTGGCTGAACTGAGGCGCTCCGACATCGACCTGAAGAACGGCCGGCTGAAGATCCGTCGTGGCGTGGTTCGAGTCAATGGGCAGACACTCGTAGGGACGCCCAAGACCGATGCTGGCAGTCGCGATGTCGCGATCCCCCCACATCTGATCGACACGATCAAGGCCCACCTCGCAGAGCACGCCGAGCCCGGCCGTAACGGGCTGGTATTCCCGGCCGCAAACGGGGGCCACCTGGCCCCCACCACCCTGTATGGCGAACACCCCCGCAAGGTGAGGACGGCAGACGGCATCGAGTGGCGTGGCGGGTCGAACTTCTACCGGGCCCGAGCACTGGCCGGCCGACCGGACCTGAGAGTGCACGACCTGAGGCACACTGGCGCAGTCCTGGCCGCCCAGACTGGCGCGACACTGGCAGAGCTAATGAGCCGGCTCGGACACTCGACGCCAGACGCGGCAATGAGGTACCAGCATGCCAGCGTTGATCGCGACGCACTCATAGCGCGGCGACTGTCGGAGATGGCTGGCGGGGCCTAGAGCAGCTATGCGCCAAGTACGCAGAAGTGCGCTACACTGAGCGCCAACAACTCAAGAGCCGCGCAAAGCGAGCCCGAGGGTACGGGGAGAGTTGGGAAGAGACCTGCACAGGACCGAGCCCCAACGTCGACACAGCAAACCCCCGCGAGAGTAAGGCGAACGGCGACGCCCGCATGGGGTGCCGAGCATGCAGCAGGACACCAGACGTTCTGTTGCGCTCGGTTCTGCGTCCACTGAGGCACAGAAATGAACCCGCATGTTTCGATCCGCGAAGCCGCCGAAATTTATAGTTGCAGCACCGACACAATCCGGCGTCGGATCTCTGACGGAACGATC
>JBMNPP010000186.1:0-5416 GCA_050943675.1 Brooklawnia sp. | reverse complement strand
GGATCGCCGCGAACCCGAGCACCAACAGCCATGCTGCCCGCTTGCCGCGCCAGTCACGCACGACCCGGGCGTGCAGGTAGGCACCGTAGATCAGCCAGGTGACCAGGGCGGCGGTTTCCTTGGGGTCCCAACTCCAGTACCGGCCCCAGGCGATGTTCGCCCAGATCGCGCCGAGGATGATCATGACCGTCAGCATGGGGAAGGTGAAGATGACGGCCTTGTAGCCGAGTTCGTCGAGGGTTTCGGGCTTGGGCCAGCCGTGCCACTTGATGCGTGGGGCCAGCAGGTACATCACCCCGGCCGCGAAGGCCACCACTGCCGCACCGTAGGCCAGCGCAGCCGAGAAGACGTGGATGGTCAGCAGTGGACTGTTCTGCAGGGCGGGCATCAAGGGGTTGGCCTCATAGGACAGGGTCGAGGCGTAGACGAGCATGCCCAGGATCACCGGTAGCACCACCAGTGCCAGGGTGCGCACCTTGTACTTCCACTCGAAGTAGACATGCGCCAGGATCATGCCCCACGCGAAGCTGACCGCGAATTCGGAGTGGTTGGCGAAAGGCGCGTGCCCGGTCGCCAGGGTGCGCGCGATCAGCGAACCGGATAGCAGGATCAACGCCAACTGCGCCAGCTTGCTGCCGTACCAGGCGACGCCGCGCGGGGCGGGCTTCGCCTTGGCAGGCTCGGTTGTTGCCGGTTCATCAGCCTGGCCGGCTGAGGAGCCAGCAGCCCCAACCTTTACGGTCTGGGTGCTGGCCCTGGCTGCCCTCGCGGTGAACACTGCAACGACATAGGCCACCAGTGCCAGCAGGATGAGCACCGTTGTGGCCACCAATAGGGCCTGGGAGACCTCAAGCATCTGTATCTACCCTTTCGTTGGACAGCTGTTGGTTTAATTCGTCACTGATCATCGTGAACCGGCGGGCAAAGGTGGCGTCCTGCCGGTCCTGGGAGGCCAGCTGCACCAGACAGGAGCCGTCCTCTGTCCCGGTCACGCGGAACCAGATGCGGTGGTGCCGCAGGAACATCGTCGCACAAGTGCCGATGACCAATAGCGCGCATCCCAGCCAGACGATTCCGGTACCCGGATCACGCTTGACCAGGATTCCGGTGTACTGCTGTTCGCGCTCGAAGGTGAACGTGAGGCCGTCCACATCGACACTGCCGCCCTGATCGAGCACTGCTGTGCCCAGGGGCACATTGCTGCCAGTCTCGTACACCTCCAGGCGCACCTGGCCGGGCTCGATGCCGGTGCCGGTGGTGCCGGAGGCCGGCGTGATAACGAACATCTCCTGCCCACCCGGCAACTCGACCACGCCGTAAACCATCGAGCGATCAGGGGTGTTCCACTCCAGGGTGACCCCGTCGTGGAAGATGTCCTGGCCCGATGGATCGCTGACCTGCATGACCGCCGAGATGCCGAAGAAGGCCTGGTGGAACATGACGCCCTCAAACACCAGGGGGTCGTTGACGCGGACTTCCTGGCGGGCCACCTCAGTGCCGTCCCTGGTGAGTACCAGGTCGGTGACGTAGTCCTTTGGGGTCCCGTCGTCGTAGTAGGTGTCCGAGAACGACTTGGCCTCGGCCACCAGCCCGGTGCCGTGCCCGACCTCGGCCGGCCGTCCGACGGTCAGCGTGAATTGCTCGTCCCGGAAACCGGTCAGCGAGCTCACCAGGAACCCGGCCATGATGACAACGAAGGCCAGGTGCGCCACTGCGGTGCCGAATGGTGCCCAGAAATACTTGTCGGTGTAGAGGTTCTCACCGGGGCCGCGGTCGTCTGCGATGACCCGGACGCGGTTGCGTTTCGCATCGGCGCGGATGGTGGCCACCACCTCGCCGGGGGCTGCGCTCGTGGTGAAGGATGCGTTGAGCCGGGCCCGGTTGAAGAACTCGCTGGTCATCCTGGTGTGCGGTCGGAAGGCAGTCTGGTAGAGCAGCGGCAGGCGGTGGGTGGTGCAGGCCAGGATGCTGATCGCCAGCAGCACCATCATCACGATCCATGGCACGGAGCTGAACATGTTGAAAAAGCCGATGGAGTCCATGATGTCGGTCCACCCGCCATAGGTTGGCCGGACACCTTCGAGCCACGCCTGTTTGGACGCCGGGTCGTCGCGGACCCCGGCCGGGGCCTGCGGGAAGAGCACGCCCAGCAGGCCGAGCAGACCCATGATCAGGATCAGGACGAGCCCGACACGCTTGTTGTGGAAGAACGCGTAGATCGAGCGCAGCAGGTACATCGGTGAGACGTGTATTGCCCCGTCCAGACCGTCGACCGGCTGGTCGTCGGTGGGGCGTTTGGTATCTATAGACAACTCGTTATCTCCTCAGACCCCGAGCCCGGGGATCACACCAGCCAACTTGGCGAACAGGTTGGTGATCATCAGGAAACCGATGACCACCAGCAGTCCGCCACTAACCAGTGACACCGCAACGTGGTGCCGCTTGAACCAGTTGAACCGCTCATTGACACCGACCGCACCGATCGCCACCAGCACGATTGGCAGCCCCAGCCCGATGCAGTAGGCGATCATCAACCCCACACCGCGTGCGGCAGTGCTGCTGACGGTTGCCAGGGCGAGGATGCCACCCAGGATCGGGCCGATGCAGGGCGTCCAGCCGGCCCCGAAGACCAGCCCCATGACGCCGGCCCGGACGGCCCCGACCCGCCCGGCTGGCCGCACTGGGGCGCGCACGACCCTGTTGAGCAGACCGATCTCGATCAGGCCCGCCACATGGAGCCCCATGAGGATCAGGATCGCCCCGCCGATGACGCGCAGCAGGCCGGCCGAGGGGCCAAGTGAGCGCCCGATCAGTCCGATGGATGCCCACAGGGCGATGAAGACTGCAGTGAAACCGGCCACGAAGCTCAGCGAGTTGCCCAGTGCAGCCCGCTTCGACACCTGCCCGGACCCGCCGACCAGTTGGCCGACGAAGGCAGGCACGATCGGCAGGAAGCAGGGCGAGGCGAATGACAGCAGACCGGCGAACAGGGCGAGGGGCAGGGTTACCTCCATGTCACCCCCCAGTCGACGTCGAACTCGATAGGAAGCGTTCCAGGTGATCGGCGGCTGATTGGGCCAGATCACTGTCGGGGGCCAACTCGATCACCTTGTTCAAGGCCGCTTCAGCAGCCTCGAGGTTGGCCGGATCAGCAGCCATGTAAAGGAATCCGAGGTTGTACCAGGGCTCGGCCTGGGTGGGCGCGACCTCGGTCGCGTGCAGCCAATTGCGCTCGGCTGATGCCTCATCACCGATCTGGTACTGGGCCACACCGATCGCCAGCAGGGCCTCCAGGTTGTCCGGGTCGATCTCGAGTGCATCGTCCAGCCAGCCGATTGCGTCCTGGTAGAGCCCCGCATTGAGGTACAGCTGCGACAGTTGCAGCCGCACATCGACGTTGCCGGGCTCGGCCTGGGCGGTGGCCTCCAGTTCGTCCACGCGGGCCTGGTCGAGTGCCTCATAGGTGGTCATGGCGCTGGCCTGGCCAGTCGCAGTGCCGTGCGGACTGGCGGTTGAGGTCTGCGACCCGGCGCCCCACTGCTGCACGATGATCACCACGGCGGCCGCCAGCAGGGCAACCAGTACCAGGTTGACCTTGTTCAGCCCAGTTGCGGCCAGCCCCTTGCTCTTGGGGCGGCTGGCCGCTTTGGGACGCGGTTCGGGCGGGTCGTCCAAATCGTCGGCAAAAGCCTCGACACCAACAGCGTCCGCATCGTCGGACTGCGCTACGTCCTGGGTTTCCCTGACCTGGGCCAGCTGTCCTTGCGCCCACCCCTTCAGCTCATCGGGAGCTGTGGCGAGGAAGGCCGCCAGCTGATCCGGGTCAGGACCCTGGTGCGAGTCGACGGCCTCCTCGGTTAGATCATCCACAAGCTTCCCCTCTGTCAGAGCGTCACGGAGTCGGTGTGGCAGTGCTCACCGGGCCCGAGTTGTTCTCGATGTCGATGCCCAGCAGTACCAGCTGGCCCTGACGTGACCAGTCTGTCGCCTGGTTCAGCGTCGAGATGGCGTAGGCCGGGGCGTGGAATCCGCGCGAGTTCTCGGAGATCGAGTAGTCGATCACGAATGATGCCCGGCGCTGCAGGTCGCGTGCCTTCTCGATCTGCTCGTCTGTTGCGGTGCCGTTCTCGACCGCTGCGGTCAGGTCGCGGACCAGGTCGTCGAAGGCGGCGAAGGTGATGTCCTGCGCGTCGTACCAACGGTCGTGGATGGTCTCGACCCGCTGCCTCATCTCGTCGGCGGTGGAGTGGTGGCAGGTCATGCAGCTGTTGTTGATGGTCTCGTCGCTGCGCATCGGGCTGGCCACGGTGTGGTTGCTCACCTTGGCGGCGCCGTCCCGCTCGTAGGCCATGTGGCAGTCAGCGCAGGTGACGCCGTTGTCGGCGTGGATGCCCTGCGACCAGGTCTCGAAGTCGGGGTGCTGGGCCTTGAGGACCTCTGAACCGGTGTCGGTATGGGTGAAGTCGACCCAGCCGATCTCGTCGTAGTAATCGATCGCGTCGTAGACGGTCAGGCCCTTGTCCCATGGGAAGGTCAGGGTCTTGTCCTCACCGGCGAAGTAGTACTCGACATGGCACTGCGCGCAGACGAAGGAGCGCATCTCCTGGGTGCTCGCCTGGGTGTTGACGTCATAGTCAGCCACACCCTGACCGGCCATGTATTCCTTGATGCCCTCGATGAATGCCGGGCGGGTGATGCGCAGCCTCATCGTGGTCGGTTCATGGCAGTCGATGCAGGCGATGGGGCCAGCAGCGTGCTGCACGGCCTCGGAGTAGGGCAGCTTGTTCATCTCGGCCCAGCCGGCATCCCGGTCGCCGTCGCCGAGCGAATCGACGATCTCGGGCAGCGAGGCGTGGCAGTTCAGGCAGGCGCCCGGCTGGTTGAACTCGGTCATCCGGCGGGTGAACATCTGGTCGGTGAGCATGTGCTCGTGGCCCTGCGGCTCACGGTAGTCGACAGCGAAGGCATAGCCCTGCCACATCGTGACCAGGCGCGGGTAGATCTCGAGCTTGGAGTGGGTGACCCTGGTGCGCGGATCGTTGGGATCGGTCGGCTCGTGGTCGACCAGGTCTTCGTCCGGCGTGTCAGCGGTCGCCTTGAACCCCTCGTACTGCAGCGGGAAGTTCTTGCCCCACACCTCTGCGTCGTAGGTCGTCTCATCGACGGTGACGACCTCGGTGAACGGGCGCAGGGACTCCTGCTGGTGCGAGAAGATCGTGGTCAACAGCCAGGTCAGCAACGCTGCTGCGACTGCGACGAAGATCAGCACCGCGATGGGTACCCAGCGCTTGCGTGGCCCCGTCCACGTGGTGGCATCCGGCTCAGCCCTGGCGGCTGGTGCATCCGGGCTGGTGCTCTCTGGGTTTTCAGTACTCATCTGTTCACCTCATGTGGCCAACGCCGTCGTGGCATCTGA
>JBMNPP010000185.1:0-5430 GCA_050943675.1 Brooklawnia sp. | reverse complement strand
ATGCTGGTGGTCGATTTCATCGACCTGGACCGCACCATCACCCAGTGGCGCAAACTCAACCCTGATCCTCGCTCCTGACTGTCGCCGGGCAACACCTGTTTGTCTCAGTCCTGCCCGGCCGGGGGTGGCTCAGGGGTCGCACGGCGCGCCGTGCCTGCCAGGACTGCGCCGAGCCCGGTCAGCACGATGGCGAAGAGTGCGACCAGACCCCAGCCGCCCGCATCCCAGGCTGCCCCCAGGACGACCGCCCCGGCCGCGCTTCCGGCGTAATAGCTGAGCGAGTAACGCGCTGATCCAGCGGTCGGCTGCGGCGAGTAGCGGGGGGCGAGGCTGTTGGCCAGGCCGTGGACGATGAAGAAGCCGGCCGAGATGAGCAGCAGACCACCCACGATCGCCACCATGTTGGCGACCAGGGTCACCAGTACGCCGACTGCACTAACCACGAATCCGGCCACCATCATGGCCCGGATCGACAGGCGTCCAGCCAGGCGGCCACTGATGGCGGCGGTGAATGTGCCGGCCAGGTAGGTCAGGAACAATGAGCCGGTCACCGCTGGACCGGCATTGAAGGGTGCCTCGGCCACCCGGTACGCCACGGCCGTATAGACGCCGGAGAACAGCGCCATGCCGAGGAACGCGACCCCGTAGATGTGAAACCGGAAACGACGATTGACCGGTCCTGGTTCACTGACGCGCTGGGCCGGGTGAGTGCTGGATGGGGGCACCCCGGGGAGCAGCAGGTGGGCAGCCAATCCGGTGCCGGCGGCCAGCAGGACGGCCACCAGGACCCCTGCTCGCCAGTCGGTGAACTCCGCAACATAGGACGAGATCAGCCGACCGGCCATGCCACCCACCGAGGTGCCCGAGATGTATAGCCCACCGATCGCGCTGCCGGCGGCCGGGTGTGATTGCTCCACCACCCAGGCCATCGCGGAGACAATGATGGCGGCCACCCCGACACCGGTCAGCGCACGTGCTGCCAACACCATCGGCCATCCCTGGGCCACTACCGTGCCGACACCAGCAGCAACCAGCACCACCAAGCCACCCAGCATCACGCGACTGCGGCCCAGCCTGGCCGAGGCGGCACCCAATGGCAGGACGCAGACCGCGATCGCCGCCGAGGATGCCCCCATCAACCACGCGGTTTGGGCGGCTGGCCGCATGAACTCGGCACCGATGGGCACCAGCAGCGGCTGTACAGCGTAGAGCGGCAGGAAGGTGGAGATACCGACCAGGAAGAGCGCCGCCATGGTGCGCCCGAATAGCGGGTGGGACCGGCTGAGGTCGAGGCCGGGCAAGTGGTCACCTTTCTGAAGTGTGGCTGGCGGCCAGCTTGCCCCCAGCCACATGGCTGGTCTGTCAGCAGCGTAGCGCCGGCGTGCCCGACCGGTTGGCCCGCATCGACCGGTCCGGGCATCGTGCGCTACTGGCCGGGGGTCGGCTGGCGGAACACCTGTTCACCAGCCCGACCTGAGTCCGTGTCGGCCCTCATTCGATCCTGTGGACCACGCAGGCGGCGTTCAAACACCAACTCCAGGGTCCGCGGCCCGCCCTCCATCTTCGGGATGACGATCATCTGGCTCAGCCGCCAGCCCTTGGCGGCCTGCTCACGAACGATCTGGACGTAGTCGTCCGACGGTTGGGCGAACATGCCAAAACGCACCGATCGGAAATCGTATTCGTAGTATTCAGCGTTCGTCATGGCTGGGTCCTCGGTTCGTCTGCGCGCGTGCGGTCGCGTGGTGCGCTGACCGGTCTTTCGAAAATGATCTGCAGTGGCCGGGATACCAGACCGTCCCCACCAGGGATCTGGAAGATCTGACAGAACCGCCAACCCTGGGCAGCCCGGCGCGTGATCACCTCGCCGGGCTCAACCGCAGGCTGCCATTGGAGACCGCGGCTCACCATCTCGATCGTGTCGATCACGTACTCATACATGTCGCGACACTACAAGAGCCGCGGGTTGCCCGACATGAGCGCCCTGGCTCAGCCCGAACCCCGTCCTCAATCTATGTAGGCGTCGTGAGGTGACGATATACATCACCGCGACACACCTACATAGATCTACGTTCAGCGCATGCCAGAAAGGAGTGGGTCAGATCAGTTGCCTGGGTGCGGCATGGGAGATTTCGGTGGGTTACGGCGCTGGCGCTCGCTGGCTATAGCCAAGATGTCATCGTCGACGGCGCCTGGCTCCAAGTTGCCAGCGCCTCCCCCAACCTTGTCCAGTCCTGGACCCGAGTATTAAGCGGGCGCACCAAGCTGCCGAGGAGAGTTTGGTGCGGATTCCCGGAAAGTGTGTTCGGTGCTGAGCACGCACCAAGTCATGTCTTGATTCCCCTTGCATCGTTGGGGCGCCTCGCCAGATCACCTACAGATCAAGAGCAATTCAGTGTTTCCGCTAGTCATTGCGGGAATGCGTTGGTGGGCGATACTGGGTTTGAACCAGTGACCTCTTCCGTGTCAAGGAAGCGCGCTACCACTGCGCCAACCGCCCAATGTGGAGTTGTTCTGGAGAGCAACCGAGGTGGGTACCGGATTCGAACCGGTGTAGACGGATTTGCAGTCCGTTGCCTCGCCTCTCGGCCAACCCACCACGCGAGAGTGTTCACGTGAGAGCCTAGGCCGGTTACACGAGACCCTCTCCGAGCGGACGACGGGATTCGAACCCGCGACCCTCACCTTGGCAAGGTGATGCTCTACCAGCTGAGCCACGTCCGCCTGCGCCTTGTGGAAACTTGTTCCCGTTCAGGTGCATGGATCACCATAGCGGACCCAACGCACAACAACAAAATCAATCCCGGAGTTTTCCAGATTGGCGCGCAACCGCGATCGTGGGCTATCGTGGGTCGTCGCAAGGGCGATTGGCGCAGTGGTAGCGCGCTTCGTTCACACCGAAGAGGTCACTGGTTCGAACCCAGTATCGCCCACCAACGAATCCCGCGATGACTAGCAGGAACACCCCGTTTTACGAAACTGGATTGGTGATCCGTGGGTCATCCGTGGAACCCATCTCCGACAGCAAAGCAATTGGGGCATACGCCTGCACGAAGGCGCTGCCCTGGGTGTTTGATGCCGAAGAGGGGATCTCGCCAACAACTCGGGTGCCGATCCCACCGCGTTCAGATTGGTGGTTGCTACACGCAGACGCGATGGTTACTCTGTAACTAGTTACCAAGTAACCATGACGTCTGGAATGGCCCATGTCTGTCAAACATGCACTGCTCGCGCTGCTGTCTGCGCAGCCCTCCTCTACCTACCAATTGCGCGGGCGCTTCGAGGTCTCGACCGCCCAGAGCTGGCCGCTCAACATCGGGCAGGTCTCTACCACCCTGCAGCGGCTGGAACGCGACGGCCTGGTGCTACGCGAAGGCGATCCTGCGGACCCCGAGGCAACCGGGCAGCCCTGGCGGCTCACTGCTGCAGGCCAGGCTGAACTCGAAGCCTGGTGGGGCCGGCCAGTGGTTGCCGAGCACCGAGGCCGGGACGAATTGGTCGTCAAATTCATGCTCGCGACCATCACCCCGGGTGTGGATATGCCTGCGCTCCTGCAGACACAGCGCGCCGCCACCCAGCGCGACATGCACGACCTCACCCGACTGCGACGCGGCACCACCGATGATGACTTGGTCGGTCGGCTGGTCCTGGACCACCACATCTTCATCGCTGAGGCCGAACTACGCTGGCTGGACGACGTTGAGGCCAGCCTGGAGCGCTCGGCGGCTCACGAACAGGCGTCTCGTGGAGGCTCCTACGAAATCCGATCCCAGCAGGTTCAGCAGACAGATGCGGTCAAATGATCGGCCCGACACCCGCCGGGCAAAGCCAGTCCGCGCAGCGCGACGAACGCTCCCCCGCCGTCCTGGAACTGCGCTCAGTAGGACGGGTGCATGGTACCGGTGCGCGCCAGGTGCGGGCTCTGGACAATGTCAGCCTGCGCGTGGACAGCGGCGAATTCATCGCAATCATGGGGCCCTCAGGGTCAGGCAAGTCAACGCTGCTACACCTTGCTGGTGGGCTGGACGAGCCGTCCTCGGGAGAGGTCCTTGTTGAAGGCAATCCCTTATCGGGGCTCGGACAAAGGCAGTTGGCTCAATTGCGTCGCCGCAGCGTCGGCTACGTGTTTCAGGACTTCAACCTGCTGCCCGGGCTTACCGCTGTCGAGAATGTCACCTTCCCCCTTGAACTCGATGGTTGGTCATGGCGACCAGCCCGCGAGGCGGCCCTGCGGGTGCTGGACGAGTGCGGAATCGCTGACCTGGCCGAGCGTCGTCCCGAGGAGATGTCGGGTGGCCAGGCCCAGCGCGTGGCGATTGCTCGCGCACTCGTCGGGCCACGGCGCCTGCTCCTGGCAGATGAACCGACCGGCGCCCTGGACAGCCACACTGGGCGCGCCGTCCTCGAACTGTTGAGGACGCGCGCCGACGGCGGGGCAGCTGTGGTGATGGTGACCCACGAGGCGCGTTTCGCGGCCTGGGCTGACCGGACGGTGTACCTGCGCGACGGCCAGGTCTCGGGCCAGACCGGGCCCACCGATATCCAGGCCCTGCTCGCAGACCAGGAGCCCAACCGATGAGCAGTTGGCGTCCGATGCTGCGCCTCGCCTGGCGCGATGCCCGGGGCCACCTCGCCCGAACACTACTGGCCGTTCTGCTGATCGCCCTGCCAGTGGCAGTGCTGACCGCCTACCAGTCAGTGACGACTCCTGGATCGCCCTCGCGCGAGGTCGCGCTGGCGAGCATCCCGGAAGGTGCTCAAGCGGTCATCACGGCCACTGCGATTCCCCGCTCAGGGCCCCCATTCGCCCAGTTGCCCGAGGGAGCGCCCCGCCCCTGGATTGATGATCAGATGACTGTTTGCGGCAAGCACTGGGGAAGTTGCGGCGCTGCTGACCAGCAACACCAAACTCAGCGAGTTCTGGCACTCTCCACCGCTGGCGGGCAGCAATGCCCCGACGACCAAGTGGTGCATGCGGCCGCAGCACGCCAGGTCGGGGTGCCGCTGCAGTGGGTCAACCAACTGTCGGGAGCAGGTTTCCGGGATGGCATCAGGATCGGTAGCCCGTTCTGGACCTGGCAACCACCCATGCTGATCGAGCCCGCGGCCCTGCTCGCCACCGGCGTCCCGGGAGCGCTCGGTGCAGGCGCAAACCCGATGCAGCGGGCGGTTAGTTGGGCACCGATCGTTTTGCTGGCACTGGTGGCGATAGCAGCAGCGTCCATCTCGGTACTGCTGTCGGCCACCCAGGGACGCCGCGACGCGCTTACCGCGGCAGCTGTGGGCGCAGATCGGCCGGCCATCATTCGGATCGGTTTGGCCAGGGCCGCGGTGATCCTGGCTCTCGGGGTTCCGCTGGGTATTGGTGCGGGAATCACACTGGCGAGCTACCAGGTCGCCTGGAACCGCCACCTCGAGGCGAGCGGGGCC
>JBMNPP010000184.1:0-5464 GCA_050943675.1 Brooklawnia sp. | reverse complement strand
CCAGCGACGACTTGCCGCTGGCCGTCGGTCCCACCAGCACGATCAGCGGTAGCCCGGGCATGCTCAGCGTCCCGGGAGCACCGGCATGCCCAGCCCCACACCGATCGGCGTGGTTGCCTGGCTGGCCTGCCAGGCATCACCCCCGCGGGTGCGGCGCAGATTGGTGATCGGCGCATCCGCCACCAGGTGGTGGGGTGCTGCGTGGGTGATCACCACCTCGGCGATGTCGCCTGGCCGCGGCCGGGTTTGTGCGTCATCAGACAGCCCGACGTGGACCAACCGGTTGTCCCGGGCCCTGCCCGAAATGCGCTCGGTGTGGGCGTCCTTTCGGCCCTCACCGCTGGCGAAGAGCACTTCGACGCGCTGCCCGACCAGCTTCTTGTTCTCTTCCCAGGTGATCTGCTCGATGAGTTCCACCAGACGCTCGTAGCGTTCCTGCACCACCGGGGTGGGCACCTGATCGGGCATGGTGGCTGCCGGTGTGCCCGGCCGGATCGAATAGTGGAAGGTGAAAGCGGCACTGAACCGCGCCTGGCGGACCACGTCCAGGGTGGCCTGGAAATCCTCTTCTGTTTCGCCCGGGAAGCCGACGATGATGTCGGTGGTGATGGCAGCCTGCGGCATCGCCTGGCGCACCTTGTCGATGATGCCCAGGAAGCGCTTGCTGCGGTAGCTGCGGCGCATCTGCCGTAATACCTTGTCAGACCCGGATTGCAGGGGCATGTGCAGGCTGGGCATCACATTGTGGGTGGCTGCCATGGCCTCGATCACGTCGTCGGTGAAGGACGCCGGGTGCGGGCTGGTGAACCTGACCCGCTCCAGGCCCTCGACCTCGCCGCAGGCTCGCAACAGTTTGGCGAAGGCCTGGCGGTCCCCGAATTCGACGCCGTAGGTATTGACGTTCTGGCCCAGCAGGGTGATCTCTTGCACACCCTCGGCCACCAGCATCTGGATCTCGCGAAGAATCTCACCGGGACGGCGGTCTGTCTCGGTGCCGCGCAGGCTGGGGACGATGCAGAAGGTACAGGTGTTGTTGCAGCCCACGCTGATCGCCACCCACGCCGCATAGGCCTGGTCGCGGCGGGTGGGCAGGTTCGACGGGAAGGTCTCGAGGGCCTCGGCGATCTCGACCTGCGCCTGCTGGGTGATGCGGGCGCGTTCCAGCAGCACCGGCAGCGAGCCCACGTTGTTGGTGCCGAACACCACATCCACCCACGGCGCCTTCTCGATGATCCGGTCGCGGTCCTTCTGGGCCATGCAACCGCCCACGGCAATCTGCATGCCCGGGCGCTCACGCTTGACCCGCACCATATGACCCAGGTTGCCGTAGAGCCGATTGTCGGCATTCTCACGCACTGCGCAAGTATTGAAGACCACCACGTCGGCATCGGCCAACTCACCCACCGGGGGCGGTGCCGGCACCATGCCGGCTGCTTCGAGCAGCCCGGCAATGCGTTCGGAGTCGTGGACGTTCATCTGGCAGCCGTAGGTGACCACCTGGTAGCTGCGCGGTGGAGTATCGATGTGACTGGTCATGGCGCATCTACTGTACGGGCAACCACCCAACCCGCGCGCGCGGTGCTATTGGGCGATCTCGGTGGCCCTTGACTCACGTATCACAGTCACCTTGACCCGCCCCGGATAAACCAGTTCAGTCGACACTGCATCGGCGATCTGGCGCGCCAGTTCGCGGCAATCCTGGTCATCAACCCTGTCCGGATGCACCATGACCCGCACTTCGCGACCGGCGCGCAGGGCATAGGCTTTCTCGACACCATCACAACGCATCGCGATCTGTTCCAGGTGTTCCAGCCGCTTGACGTGGGTGGCCACGCTTTCGCGACGGGCCCCGGGTCGTGAGCTGGAGATGGCATCAGCTGCCTGGGTGAGGACGTCGACTGCTGTGGTGGGCTCGATCTCGTTGTGGTGGGCGGCGATGGCATGGACGACCAGGTCATCCTGGCCGAATCTGCGGGCCAAATCAGCACCCTCGGCTGCATGTGATCCTTCACCGTGGGTGATGACGGCCTTGCCCAGGTCGTGCAGGAACGCCGCCCGCCGACAGATCTCGACATCCAGGCCGAGTTCGGCAGCCATCGCGCCGGCCAGTCGAGCGCACTCGATACTGTGTTCGAGCACGTTCTGCCCGTAGCTGGTGCGCAGGTGCAGCGCACCGATGCTCGGCAGCAGTCCGGGGTCGATACCTCGCAAACCCAGATCATCGATGGCTGCCTCAGCGGCCTCGAGGCAGCCACGGTCGACGTTCTCGGTGGCCTTCTGGTGTGCCTGCTCGATCCGTGCGGGATCTATGCGCCCATCGGCCACCAGGTCTGTCAGGGCCTGCCGGGCAATCTCGCGACGCACTGGGTCGAAGCAGCTCAACAACACTACGCCGGGGGTGTCGTCGACCAGGACGGTAACCCCGGTGGTCTGCTCGAAGGCCCGGATGTTGCGGCCCTCACGGCCAATGATGCGGCCCTTCATCTCTTCGGAGGGGATATCGACGCTGGAGACCACTGCTTCAGCCGTCGCATCCACCGCGATCCGCTCAATGCTGCTGCTGACCACACGCCGGGCAGTTCGTTCGGCCTCGGCGACCGCATCATCGGTGATCTGCCGAGAAAGCTCGTCGGCCTTTTCGCGGGCGGTTTCTTCGGCAAGGGCCACCAGTTCAGCACGGGCCTGTTCAGCGCTGATCCCGGCAATTCGCTCCAGCTCAGCAGCGGCCTGCTCGGTCAGGCGTGCCAGGTCTTCCCTGACCCCGACCAACGCCCCTTGTTCAGCCTCGAGGCGTTCTCGTTCGCGCTGGGCACCGATGGCCATCTCGGTCAAACGCTCTTCGCGGTTGTTAAGCCGTTCAGCGCGCTCATCAAGTCGAATACGGGTGGCAGCGAGTTCGTCACGCTCGGCGACGACCTCGCTGGCAGACGATGGCTCGGCGCTCCGGCGTGTCCTGGCGCCCTGAATCACCAGCACGACAGCCAGGAGCACTACGACAACCCCGAGCAATACCTCCACGAAAGTCCACCTCCCTGCCGGCCTGGCGGTTGTGTCCGAAGCCTAGCCCTGCTGCCTGGTGACCTATTCGTTGTCCAGCCCGTCGCCCTGGTCTTCACGCTCCCGATCAGCCAGCGCCTGCCGGGCAGCCTGCCAGGCCAGCTGTGAGCCGAAGCCTCTGCGCCCAAGGGCACCAACCAGGCGGCGCAGTGCGACCTCGTAGGGCTGCCTGGCCAGGCTGCGAGCCCTGCTGGCAGCCAACTGCATGGCGGCCTCGGCCTCGGCATCGTGGTCGATGACGCCGACTGCCTCATCGATCACCTCTTGATCGATTCCTTTGCGGCGCAGTTCGGCAACCAGTGCCCTGCGCGGCAGCTTGCGCAAGCGATGCCGTTGCTCGACCCACATCGCGGCGAAGGCGGCATCATCGAGCAGCCCGACCTCGACGAACCGGTTGAGAACCTGCTCAACGACCTCCTCGGCTGCGCCCTTGCGTCGCAGCCGGTCCCCAAGCTCGGCGCGACCATATGCGCGCCGCTCCAGGGCCCGCAGCGCCATCTCACGAGTAACGGCATAGGGGTCGGCCGGTGGTTCGGGAACCTCGGGGCCGACCCCCGCCTGGTCAGCAACCACGATCAGAAGTCGACGTCGACCTCACCCGTGGCCGGGTCGACGCCTTCCGGAACCTCGTCGACGGTGCCCATACCCATGGCATCGCGGATCTTGCCGTCGATCTCGTTGGCCACTTCAGGGTTGTTCTTCAGGTAGTTGCGGGCGTTCTCCTTGCCCTGGCCGAGTTGGTCTTCAGCGTAGGTGAACCACGAGCCGGCCTTGCGGATGATGCCGACCTCGACACCCATGTCGATCAGGCTGCCCTCGCGCGAGATCCCCTTGCCGTACATGATGTCGAACTCGGCCTGCTTGAAGGGCGGGGCCACCTTGTTCTTGACGACCTTCACCCGGGTACGGTTGCCGACGATCTCGTTGCCGTCCTTGAGCGACTCGATACGCCGGACGTCCAGGCGCACCGAGGAGTAGAACTTCAATGCCCGCCCGCCAGTGGTGGTCTCGGGGTTGCCGAACATGACCCCGATCTTCTCGCGCAACTGGTTGATGAAGATTGCGGTGGTGTTGGCGTTCTTCAGCGCGCCGGTGATCTTGCGCAATGCCTGGCTCATCAACCGGGCCTGCAGACCCATATGGGAATCACCCATCTCGCCCTCGATCTCGGCGCGGGGGGTGAGCGCGGCAACCGAGTCGATCACGATCAGTGCGAGCGCCCCTGAACGGATCAGCATGTCAGCGATCTCAAGGGCCTGCTCACCGTTGTCGGGCTGGCTGACCAGTAGCGCATCGGTATCGACGCCCAGCGCCGCGGCATATGACGGGTCTAGGGCATGTTCGGCGTCGATGAACGCGCAGATGCCTCCCTCGGCCTGCGCACTTGCGATGGCGTGCAGGGCGACCGTCGTCTTGCCGCTGGATTCGGGCCCGTAGACCTCGATGATGCGGCCACGCGGCAGCCCCCCGATGCCCAGGGCGATGTCCAGTGCGATCGAGCCGGTCGGGATGACCTCGATCTGCGAATGGGACTGGTCGCCCAGGCGCATGATGGAGCCCTTGCCGTGCTGCTTCTCGATCTGGGCGAGTGCGGCGACCAGTGCCTTCTCGCGGTCTGCAACAGCCATCTGTGTTGTCCTCTCTTCACCGGGCCTGGCCCGGCAGCTCTTGGTGGTGGGTTGTGCAATGAGACTGTAGGCGGCCGGACTGACATTGGTTATTTTTGGTCACGGCTTGTGGATAACTGCTGATTGCTCAACCGGCCAACACACGCAGCCTAACCGAACAAGTGTTCGATCCCAACTATTCGTGCGCGTGTCGCGATTTGTTTCCGCGGCCTACCTGTCGTGTGCAGGCAATTCCAGTTGCGCCCAGACCGCGCGCCAGATCGTCTTGCAGGGCACACCATCTCGCAGTGCCTCCATGACCGTGCGGCCACCGATTCCGGAAAGTACGGTTTGTTCGGCCCATGCCCGGGCGTAACCATCGCCGAGTGCAACCTTCATTCGTTGCCAGAGTTCGGCTTCACGCATGAGGACAAGGTTAACCCAAAACTGTCGGAGCACCGCAGCACAATGGCTTCATGCACGATGCACCGGATGTGCTGGCCGGGTTCAGCGAGCCCACTCGCGTGTGGTTCAACTCTGCCTTCCCCGGCGGCCCCACCGCTGCCCAGACGGCGGCCTGGCAGACGCTCCGCAGCGGCCAGCACGCATTGGTCGTGGCCCCCACCGGGTCGGGCAAGACACTGGCCGCCTTCCTGCACAGCCTGGACGAATTGGCCGCCAACCCATCCAGCGGCAAGGTCCGGGTGCTCTACATCTCGCCACTCAAGGCCCTGGCGGTAGATGTGGAGCGCAACCTGCGGGTGCCTTTGCGGGGGATGCAGGAGGCTGCCCGCGCCCTG